>CAZGOR010000231.1:0-6497 GCA_964527875.1 uncultured Bacteroides sp.
TATCTTTGATTCTGCATTGGCAAACTGAATATTTCAAATCAACCGGGAATGAAAAAACTGACCAAAGCTGAAGAACAGATTATGCAGATACTTTGGAAACTGGAAAGGGGATTGGTCCGGGATGTTATTGATCAGTTTCCTGATCAAAAACCCCCTTATAATACTGTTTCTACGGTTATCAGGGTTCTTGAAAAAAAAGGTTTTGTTGATCACAAAGCGTATGGTACTACCCATGAGTATTTCCCGTTAATAAAAAAGGAGGAATATGCAAGGGTACACTTCATGCATTTCATGAAAAACTATTTCAATAATTCATTTCCTCAAATGGCTGCATTTTTTGCACGGGAAAAAAACCTAAGCATGAACGAGCTGGAAGAGATTCTGAAGATGACAGAGGCAGAACTTAATAAATCAAAAAAACAAACTGGCAATGAATAATTTCTGGATATATCTTCTCAAATCCGGACTGGCACTCTGGCTGTTTTATGCTATATACTGGCTTTTACTGCGCAAAGAAACTTTTTTTTCATTGAATCGTTACATGTTGCTGGGTTCGGTAATTTTTTCCTTTTTATTACCATTTATTCACTTTGAGAATCTGTTCACAATAAACGGTGAGCGGCCCGTTGCATTATTCTTTATTGGTTTCAGTGAAGATATTGCAAGTATAAGTTCATATTCAGCAGGAGAAAATGATTCGGTCAGTTTTAAAATGATCTGGCCTGTTGTGATGTTTATTATTTATTTGTCAGGAATCGTTTTCCTGGGATCACGGATGATTTATCAGGTGATCAGGTTATTCAGGATCAGGCGGGAACATGAACTCATGAATAAAGATGGAATGAAATTGCTGTTTGTTAAGGAGGATATTACACATTTTTCTTTTTTCAATCAGGTTTTTATCAACAGGACAGCTAAGAGGGATGAGGAACTTGATAAGATCATTACTCATGAGAAAGCACATGTAAAAAATATGCATTGTATTGATTTGATTCTGGTTGGAGTAGCCGGGATTTTGCAGTGGTTCAATCCGGTTATGTGGTTTTATGAACGATCAATCAGGGATATCCATGAGTATGAGGCCGACAGGGAAGTGTTGAAATGTTATCAAGACAGGGGAAAATACCAGGCTTTACTGGTTAACCAGATGACTGGAATTGAAATATTCAGACTTGCCAATGGTTTCAGTAAATCTATAACCAAAAAAAGAATGATCATGATGACAAAAATCAAATCCAAAAAATTCTCATACCTGAAAGCTCTGTTTGTTTTGCCAGTGGTTCTATTATTGGTATTTGCCTTTAGCAAGCCTCAAATTATCAGTGAATCATCTGCATTTTATTTCCAGAACGAGGTATCCGGAACAGTTGTGGATGCTCAGTCGGATGAGTCGTTGTCGGGCGCTGCCGTTATCATTGAAGGAACAACGCATGGCACAATTACTGACGATAACGGTAAATACTTGATTGAAGTATCAGGGAATGAACAGGTGTTGGTATTTTCTTATGTCGGATATGAGACACAACGGATCAAAGCCGGTAAGAAGGAGGTAAATGTGAGAATGAAAAGAAAATTGTATGAAATACCTGAAGGCAAAAGCACGAAGATAAAAAATGAGTACACGGAACAAACTGGTGAAGACACATATGTTCTTGTTGAAGAAATGCCTGTTTTTCAGGGTAGAACTGCCGAAGCATTTCGTGAATATTTGCAGAAAAATCTTGTTTATCCGGAAGAAGCCAAAGAAAAAAATATCACCGGGAAGGTTTATGTGAAAATGACAGTGAATTCAAAAGGAGAAGTTACTGACGTTAAAGTAGTCAGGGGAGTTCACCCTCTTCTTGATAAGGAAGCTGTCAGGATTGTTGAATCATCACCGCTCTGGGAACCGGGTAAACAAAACGGAAAAGCGGTTGCGGTTGCATTCACTTTCCCGATTGAATTCAAACTACCGGAATAGGGGATCCTGCAAAATGTGGTCCCTCACTTCATCCCAACTGAAAACTGAGTATCTCGAATTTCCAAGCAATCCGCTTCAAGCAGATTGCTTGGAATTCGGGTATCCTCGAAAAATTAGTAATCCGCCTCAGACGGATACAGTTATTCGGGACTGAAAACTAAAAACCATCCTTCCTTAGCCTTCTTATACATTCCTGCTGATCAAAATTAACACGAGTAATATTCCTGAATCCTTTCCGCGCTTAAATCACATCATTATTATATATTTCATATTACTCAAACAATAAATTAACTATCTTTCGAAACTTTAAAAAATTTCAATAGTATAAATAGCTTATTATATGCTACTCAAAATTTTACATTAATTTTTTAAATCCCTACATCATGAAAAAAAGTATCAAAATTCTCATGACTTTATTGCTTATAGGAATAACTGTACAGGGTTATTCACAGGTTGCAAGGTATAATGTCTTGAAAACCAATTTTTTCAGTCCTATTTTAAAAACGTATGTCATTGCTTATGAAAGAGTGATCAATGAGGATATGTCGGGACAATTTGGATTTTTTTATACCCAGGTTAAACTTGCGGATGTGAAGTTTCAGGGATGGTCACTAACCCCCGAATACAGGTATTTCTTGTCTGAAAAAAGATCTGCACCTTCCGGAATTTTTATTGCCCCTTACTTCAGGTATATGAATTTTTCGGTAAAAGATGAGTCAGGGACAACAACTACGAAAGGAACGTTACAATCTTTTGGCGGTGGGCTTCTGGTTGGCGCTCAGATCTTATTGAAAGACAGGATTACGCTTGAGGCATTCCTCGGCCCTTCTTATCTGAACGGGAATGTGGATGTTACCGAAGGTGATGAGGAGATAGACATAGGGGCATTTGATGGTTTTACAGTAAGAGTTGGTGTGACCGTGGGCATTGCTTTTTAGCTTGTTGTTAAGATATTTGTTATTCATTTATCAGGGATTAGGTGTTTACTTTAAAATTGAATATCCTGTTTATTGTTTTTTGGAATTTACAGTTTATGCATGTATTTTGATTACTTCCGGTTTTTGGATTTATCAATTCTTTTCCGGATACTTTTTTTGACGCCTGATTGATATAAGTCCTGAAGGGAATCCGTATAAGTTTCGGTAAATTTTTTTGAATGTATCAAATCTCCGAAAAGGGATTCGATCTTTAAAAAGGCCAGGGGATCGTGACGGGAGATTTGGGCTTTTTCCCGCAGTATCTCTTCTTCTTTATCCTCAACGGGGTATTTCTTTCCATGTTCATCAATTCCTTCAGCATACCGGCACCAGGCTGCGACTACCAATGCCGAGCATCTGATGGGGCCGCCCCTTTGCAATTGTTCCCTGATGGTAGGCAGTAAAAACTCAGGTATTTTAGAAGAACTTTCCAGGCAAATACGAACCAACTGATCTGCGATATAGGGATTTCCAAACCTTTCTATCAGGCTGTCTTTGTATGCTTCCAGGTCAATACCAGGAACTTTATCAAGAATGGGTGTAACTTCTTTATCCATAAAGTTCCTGAGGAATTCTGCAAATAAAGAATCATGTACAGCCTCATGAACATAGGTATAGCCATATAAGATACCCAGGAATCCCAGTACAGTGTGTCCGGCGTTCAGAAGACGGATTTTCATTTTTTCATAGGGGCTTACATCAGAGATAAATTTAGCTCCCACATCTTCCCAGGCTGGCCGGCCATTGACAAAATGATCTTCAATCACCCACTGGGAAAATGGTTCACATACCACTGGCCAATTGTCTTTGATATGATATGTATTCTCAAGGGATTGTTTGTCTGTTTCTGCGGTAACCGGAGTGATGCGGTCTACCATACTATTGGGGAAGCTTACATGGGTTTCAATCCATTCAGATAAATTATGATCCAACTTACCCGTAAAAGTCAGCAGCATATTCTTTGCCATGTCTCCATTCTTCTGTATATTATCACATGATTGAATGGTCAGGGGCCGGATTCCTCTTTCTTTTCTCCTTCTCAATGCTTCCGAAAGATAACCATACACTGTTCTTGGTTGCCGCGGATGCATTAAATCCCATTGGATATCAGGATTCTCAAAATCAAATTCACCTGTAGCCTGATTAAAATTATAACCTCCTTCTGTGATGGTTAAGGATACAATTTTAATATCGTGATGAGCTATTTTTTCAATCACTGCATCCGGATCTTCCGGTGCAAAAAGATAATCGATGACAGACCCGATTACCCGGGCGTCCAGCTTTCCATCCGGGTGCCTGACCATTACGGTAAATAAATGATCTTGACTTTTCAGTATCTCATACATTTTACGGTCGTTTTCAAGCAATCCTATACCGCAGATTGCCCAGTTATAGGCTTTATGGCTGCCTATTAACTCATCTGTGTAATAAGCCTGGTGTGCACGATGAAATCCACCGACACCGATGTGTACAATGCCGGCAATCAGCCTATTGCGGTGGTATTGAGGACGCTTAACCTCGTCAGGAAGGAGAGACAGGTTTTTACTTTTGAGTGTTATTGATTTTGTCATATGATTCAATCATTTAGTTTTTTCAATCACACAATTTGTTGCTGTCTTATTTTTTATAATAGAATTCCAGATTACCGGTTTATTTTTTTTCGCATCCTTAACGCCAGGTAACCAAAAATAAAGTATATAACGGTACAAATAAAACCTACCCGGTGAAAAGTTGCTTTATTAGATTCATAGGCGGGTGTACTGGCGCTACCAAACATAGTAATAGCAGCTAAAACTAAGATGATGATTAAACCGCCCCAGGCAATTACATCTGATATCAAGGGGATAACAGATGAGCTTTTAGTAGTTACTTTATGGCTGCCGGCTTTTTTCTTTTGATATTCCGATATATCGGCTTTAAGCTTTTCTTCTCTTACTGCTTCATCCTTAAATTGCTCACGGGCTCCGAATTGTCTGGCTAATAAGGTATATAATAATACTGTGAAAAACCATGTAGGAATAAAGAGGTGATAAAAGGACATGATATCAAGCACATCCAGTCCGAATCCGAAAATTAATGCTGTTATCCAGGCTGTTATGGCGGGGATGCTGTGAGATAGTTTTTTATAATAAGCCCAATAACGGGTTAAACCAATTAAAGGAAAAATGAAATGTTCTGTAAAGACAATTGCTCCCACCGGTACCACGATTAAACCTGCATAGGCCAGCAGAGGCAAAAATTTGGTAAAGACAAAGGGGAAACAGGCAATCATAATCGTTACTATGCCAACAACCAGGGTGACCTGTTTTCTGGATTGTTTCTGAAAAATTGCCTGTGCTGCCAGGCCGGCACGGTATAAATTAGTATTTGCAGTGGTCCATCCGGCAATGATGACAATAACAAATCCCGATGCACCCAGAGCATAGTGGGCCACGTCACCAGGATCAAGTTGTATTATGGTAGTGTTCAGAATGACAGCTGTACCGGCTCCCATGATACCTGCTGCAATCCAGGCAATATAATGACCAAACAACATTCCAAAAGCGGAGAATAAACCATAACTTGATTTTTTGGCGTAACGAAAAATTGCCATATCGATCAATCCGACATGCGTCAATGTATTGGCGGCCCATGCAAATCCTGTTACTTCCAATATGCCGACTCCCTTATTTCCCTGTGCATTGATTCCGGTCCAGATAGAATGGTCTGCTATTTTTATAAAATCTTCCAAGTTTGCCAGCTGTGTTTTTCCCAATACTGCTTCAGTAAGAGCCGGTAATAAAGCCATGGCACCAACAACAAACATCACAAATAACCAGGGAGCACATATGGTGGAAAATTCTGCCAATGTATTAAAACCGTAAATGGCAACAAGTACTACCACTATACCTACGCCAAGAACGACTAAAACAAAACGCAGATCAGCAGGGTACCAGTCTAATTGGGCAGGTATTTTGAATAAGAACCGGACAGCAGCGGAAGAAACTGTGATCATGGCTGCTGAGATCACGGTAAATATCAGCACATTGGCCCAATTATACAGTTTTGTTGCTGACTCACCGGTTATTTTTTTCAGGTACCAGTAAAGACTGAGTCGTGTTTGTACAGCAATAGGGGCAGTAATGAAGGTCCAGCTCAACACTGCCAGTAAATTTCCAATTAACAAACCTATAAGGATATCTCTGGTTGTAGCTCCCAGGGCTACGAATGTAGCTCCGATAACGAATTCAGTAGCAGCGACATGCTCACCGGCATAAATCCCGGCAAAATGCTTCCAGCCGTGAAGTTCATGGTCAGGTACAGGCAACTGTTCCGGATCAAGCTGGCTGAAAGAAACAGGAGGATTGGATTGAGAATGATTCATTGAAAAATATGAGTTATTTTATATATAATTTTCATCCATTAAAATTTGTATTCCAGCCACCGGGTGCTCTGGCTTATCCTGAAGAATGACTTCTTTGTAGAAATTTCCTCCGGCATCGCTACTTACTACGTACCCTTCAAACCAAGTATCGGTTTCCTGAAAATTATAAACTTCCCCTGTTTCAAAATTAAAATTT
>CAZGOR010000232.1:0-6492 GCA_964527875.1 uncultured Bacteroides sp.
GTGGGTTACTGTTTCAGCCTTAGTCTGGAAAAAGCCCCTCAAAAATATAAAAGCATAAGATTTTTATAACAGTGGCCATATCGTTATTCAAAAAATTTTTTTTATTTTAGGCTAATCAAATGCTTGAAAAATCAATAAGTTGCAAATAATAACCAATCACTATGAAACGAATTATTATTATCGGTGTTCTTTTGGCTATTTTCAGCAGCTGCGGGAATTACTACAGTGGTGAGCTGACCGGGGTTCCCGGCAGAAAAAAATATTTTGAGCCGGAACCTTTTGGCATGAGATTCATCCCTCAGGGAAGCTTCAATACAGGTCCGAGCGACCAGGATGTTCCATTTGCCCAGAACAACTTTACCAAAACAGTAACTGTAGAAGCTTTCTGGATGGATGAAACTGAAATAACCAATAATGAATACAGGCAATACGTTTACTGGGTAAGAGATTCATTATTCAGAGAACTGATCGGTGAGGTACTGGAAGACGAATTCAGAATCACAGTAGATGCCTATGAGGATCCACTGGAAGAAGATATTTTCGGAAGAAATTACCGGCTCAACTGGGGTACCAAGCTTGATCTCAAGAGATTGAAAGAAAATGAAGAAGTCAGACAAGCTCTTGAGAATATGTATTTTAAAGTCGAAGAAAGATTCTTCGGCAGGAAAGAGCTGAACATCCACAAATTAAACTACCGCTATTTTTGGGTAGATCTTCAGCAGGCTGCCAAGGATGCAAACCGTTTCAACAATGCCTTTCTTGAAGATATCAGCGATCTGGATCAGGATCCCGGTTCTTATGACGGAACATTTATCGCACCGGATGGAACAAGATCTCCTATTGTTGACCGGGGTTCCTTTATTTTAAAGGATGTTGTTAATGTTTATCCTGATACACTCGTCTGGATCAGAGATTTTACCTATTCTTACAACGAACCTATGGCAACCATGTATTTCTGGCATCCTTCCTATGATAATTACCCGGTTATTGGGATCACATGGAAACAGGCAAATGCTTTCTGCATCTGGAGAACTCAATTACTGAACAACGCCCTGTCGGCCGAAGGTGATTATTTTGTACATAATTACAGGTTACCCCTTGAATCAGAATGGGAATATGCTGCACGTGGCACCCTGAAAAATTCGATGTATCCATGGGGAGGATTATACACAAGAAACAAAGAAGGATGTTTTCTTGCCAACTTTAAACCTCTTCGCGGTAACTATTCAGATGACGGTGGTGTTACAACAGTCGCAGTTGGATCATATGAACCAAATGAATTAGGATTGTATGATATGGCAGGAAATGTTGCTGAGTGGACAGCTAACGCCTATGATGAATCAGGTTATTTTTTCTATCATGATTTAAATCCTGACTATAAATATAATGCTACCGAGAATGATAATCCCGTTATGAAAAGGAAAGTGATCAGAGGTGGTTCCTGGAAAGATATTTCATATTATCTTCAGGTAAGTACACGGACCTACGAATACCAGGATTCTTCAAGGTCATATATCGGTTTCAGATGTGTCAGGTCATACCTGGGAAATAACTAACTTTAAAATTGAAAATTAAATTCTAATCATCATGAATGTTTCAGAAATTGTTCAAAGTGCCGGCTGGAAAAACTTTATGGCTAAACTTTACGGCATTGGCGCATCTATTGTCATTATAGGCGCTATGTTCAAAATTCAGCACTGGACTGGTGGAGGTGTAATGATCACTTGTGGCCTGGCTACAGAAGCAATCATATTCTTTTTCTCAGCCTTTGAACCGCTCCATGAGGAACTCGACTGGACCCTTGTTTATCCCGAACTTGCCGGTATGACCGATCCTGATGAGCTTGACGAGTATAAAGACGAAGCTCTTTCCGGCAGAGGTGTAACACTGGAAAGATTTGATGACCTCTTCAAACAGGCAGATATCCAACCAGAAACCATTCAGAGATTGGGTACCGGTCTTAATAGCCTCAGCAAGACTGCTGCAGATATGTCTGATATCTCCGAAGCATCAGTCGCTACCCGGGAATACCTGACAAATCTCAAAACAGCTGCCGATTCTGTTGGTAACCTCACTGATAATTACAGTAAGTCCACCAATGATCTTGCCGCCTCGGTAAGCTCATTATCCGATACTTACAATAAAACAGCCGAATTAATCGGTACCTCGGGTAGAGAAATCGTGGAGAAATTTTCCCAATCAGGTATGAATATTGCCAATTCCTATACGGCACTTTCCGAAAAAATAAAGGCAGATTATGAAACAATATCAACAGGTAATGTTTCTTTTGCAGACCATCTCGCCAGCGTAAATAAGAACCTTTCAGAACTGAATGCAGCATATGAACTCCATCTGAAGAGTGCAAATGAACAGATGAAAGGTGTGGATGATGTATATAAAGGTATTGGCCAGATGATGAAACAACTTCAATCGTCTGTCGAAGAAACACAAAAATATAAGGAAGAAATGAGTAAACTCAGTAAGAACATTTCTGAGTTGAACACCATCTATGGGAATATGCTTAGTGCATTGAATGTCAAATAATTACTGTTCAGGAAATAACACTAATTAAGATATTTAAATTCTATGGCTCACCCAAAAGAAACACCGAGACAAAAAATGATCGGTATGATGTATCTGGTGCTGATGGCCCTGCTAGCCCTCAATGTATCCAGAGACGTGCTCGATGCTTTCGTTCTGGTTGATGAAGGTCTTACTAAAACAACCGAGAACTTTTATCATAAAAATGATATCTATTACCAGGAATTTGACCAGGCTGCCGCAGAGAATCCTGTGAAAGCAGGACCCTGGAAAGCCAAAGCTGACGAGGTAAGAAAAAGATCTGACGACCTTTATGATTATATCCAGGAACTTAAATTTGAAATTATCCGCTCCTCAGAAGGAGAGGACACAGAAGCCATAGAAGGTGAACATATTAATGGAGAACTCATTGATGGTAAAGACAATACCGATAAACCAGCCGAGATTATGATAGGAGCAAACAGAGATGGTAAAGCAAATGATTTGAGGATGGCCATCGAAGATTACAGAACATATCTTCTTTCTCTTGTTGATGAGTCAGCATTCGATACCCGTGAATCGATCGAAAATAGTCTCGATACTTCAGATCCTCCGCCTAAAGAAGGAGAAATCCTGAGATGGCAGGATGAACATTTTGAACATCTTCCACTTATTGCCGTCATTACCCTGATGTCGAAGATGCAAAGTGATGTCCGCAATGCCGAGTCTGATATTCTTCGTTATCTCTATGCACAAATTGAAGCAGGTTCATTTAAATTTAATCTGCTTGAACCAGTCGTCCTTGCCCAATCTAACTATATCATCAGGGGAAATGAATATGAAGCAGATGTGTTCATGGCCGCCTTCGACACAACCCAAAAACCCATCATTTATGTCGGGGAATATGATTCAACCATTACAGATGAAGGTACGATTGAATATTTTATGCGAGGTGAAGCGGGAGAGGACTATGATACCATTCCTATTGAATCAGGGAAAGGAGTCTATAAAGTCAGGACATCATCCACCGGCTGGAAAAAATGGGGTGGGATCATCAGACTTAAAAGACTGGATGGTACTTTTACAGATAAACCCTTTATAGCAGAATACCAGGTTGCTGAACCCAATCTGGTGGTCGCTCCGACCAAAATGAATGTCTTTTACCTTGCAGTCGACAATCCGGTAGAAATATCCGTACCTGGAACACCAGCCGACAAAATCATTGCCTCCTCAAATAATGGCAGAATCGTCCCAAGTGGCCGAGGTTATATAGTCAATCCAACAAGAGAAGGTAACTGTGATATCTCAGTATCTGTCCGTGAAAACGGATCAACACGGTCGATGGGTTCAAAACCTTTTCGGGTTCGAAAAGTTCCCGATCCTTATGTTACACTTGCTGGTTACCCCGGAGGAACCCTTGCAAAAAGCCAGATCCTGGGCGAACTTGGACCCAGAGCTACAATGCCCGACTGGTTTGAGTTTGATCTTACTTTTGATGTGGTAAGCTTTAACCTTTCGGCTACACAGGGAGGTTTTACCAGAACACTGGCATCTAACTCGGCTAATTTTACATCAGAACAGAGGGAAATGCTCAGAGCAGTTAATCCGGGAAGTAAAATATATTTGGAAGACGTGATGGCAGTTGGTCCTGATGGATCACAAAGAAATATAGGAACTATCGTTGTTAAAGTAAGATAACAAAATAAAAAATAGATATGAGAAAGTTAATTTTTGTTTTGGGTGGAATTTTGTTTGTAACTATTCTATCATTTACAAAAACCACAGCACAACAAATCAATCTTGTTGAGAAAAAAGAGGTTTATGATAAGGAACATGTACCTAAAAAAGATCCAATTCCTTATCCTTTCGTAAGAGAAGCCGATGTAATGTGGGAAAAAATAACCTGGCGCATGATCAATCTAAGAGAAAAAATGAACCATCCGTTATATTTCCCTACAACAGAAAACATCGGTGACCGTAAAAGTCTTGTCAGCCTCTTTCTTGATGTACTTGAAAACCAGGTGCCGGGACATCCTGTTTATGCATATAGCCCCTGGACAGAATATGAATTTGAGCAAATCATCAGTTTACAGGATATCTATGATAACCTTAATGTCGATACAATAAAAGAACCCGTTGTTGATTCCATTACCGGGCAAACTGTAATGAGAATTACCAATATTGATATCCGCTTTGATGATGTATCCAAGCTTATGGTAAAAGAAAAATGGTTCTTCGATAGAAAATATTCAACCATGAAAGTTAGAATCATTGGCATTTGCCCGATCAGGGTATATCCGGTGGAAGTGAGAGACCAGTTTACTGGTCAGGTTACACGAACAGGTGATATCAGGCAAACACCATTGTTCTGGGTATATTACCCGGAGGTAAGATATTACATGGCAAGACAGGAAGCCTTTAATCCACATAATGACGCCCAATCCATTTCATTTGATGACCTTTTTACCCAAAGAAGATTCAGCAGTTATATTTATAAGGAATCAAATGTCTTCAACAACAGGGCGGTCGATTCTTATGCCAAAGGCATTGATGCAATGTTTGAAGCCGAAAGAATTAAACAATCTATCTTTGAGTTCGAACACGATCTCTGGGAATATTAATCATACTTGTTGATATAAAAAAGCTCCCGTTTGGGAGCTTTTTTTATATCAAATCATCACCATATTTCACCTTTACATCATTTACAAAATTTTTTATTTTCTGCTCGTCTTTCATTTTACAAACAAGTAAAATACCTTCAGATTCAACAACAATATAATCTTCTAACCCCTGAAGTATAACCAGTTTATCCTCCGGTACATTGATCAGGCAGTTTTGAAGATCATACGCAATAACTTTGTCTCCTGTGATCGAATTATTTTTCTCATCTTTTTCAAGCTGAACATATAATGAACCCCATGTACCAAGATCAGACCATCCAAAATCCGAAGTTATAACATAAACATTGTCAGCTTTCTCCATTATACCATAGTCAATTGAAATATTCTTACACTCAGCATAGGCATGTTCAACATATTCCTTCTCAGAATCCTTGTAATAATGTTGGCTCCCTTCCTTGAATATTTGATGAATATCAGGCAGGTAATTTTCAAAAGCTGACAGAATTGATTTAAGAGACCAGAAAAAAATCCCGGCATTCCAGTAAAATTCGCCACTTTCATAAAAGACTTTAGCAAGTTCATAATCGGGTTTTTCAGTAAAGGTCTTAACTTTTTTTAAGTTCTTGGACGGACTTCTGGATTTTGAATCCCCATTTACCTGGATATATCCATAACCTGTTTCCGGCCTGCTTGGTTCAATACCAAGTGTTAATAAGGCATCCTGACTGCTCACAAATTCAAGTCCCTGATGAACAATATCAATAAACAATTCTTCCCTGATGATCAGATGATCCGATGGAGCAATAACCATGCATGCATCCGGATCTTTTTGCCGGATCTTAAAACTTGCATATGCAATACAGGGTGCAGTATTTCTTCTCAATGGTTCCAGTAATATGTTCTCTTTTTTCAATTCAGGGATCTGTTCCATAACAACCTTTCTATAATCCGAATTTGTTACAATCAATATGTTCTCATCCGGAATAATTTTTTTAAACCTTTCATAGGTCTGGCGGAGCAATGTTTTACCTGTACCCAGAATATCCAGAAACTGTTTAGGCCTGGCAGTCCGGCTAAGAGGCCAGAACCTGCTTCCCACACCACCAGCCATGATAACACAATAATTGTGGTTAGTCATAAATTGAGGGTTTTTAAACAACTACAAAATGATTTTCAATTTACAAAAAAAATATCTGGTCTGCTACCATTCTGCAATCTTTTTTATACATTATCCATCCCCGGAAGGATGCTAAATTATTATTACTTTTACTAAATATTAAGATAATAAACCATGAGACTTTTTTATCATCTTGGCCGATACTACCTGTTAATTGGAAAGATTTTTTCAAAA
>CAZGOR010000233.1:0-6455 GCA_964527875.1 uncultured Bacteroides sp.
TCATTTTCTGGTCCGGTTAGAATTAATGTCATATGACATTAATTCCAACCGGACCAGAAAAGAAAGTTGCATGGCAGAAAAGTTCGATTTCCAATCGGACCGGAGAGTAGCTAATGTATGGCAGAAAAGGGTTGTGACACAGCCCCTTACAGGTTCTGCTACCCACGAATGGTTAAAACTTTTGAACAATTTAAATACATTTGAAATGTTTTATTCCGCATCAGGTCATAATTTTAAGATTATTTTTAATTTTATTGAAACTTGTTTTCGATGTCTGACTTGCTCAGCAATGACATACAATATCTACCCGGTGTTGGCCCCAAAAGGGCTGAATTGTTGAATAAAGAGCTGAATATTAAAACATTCGTAGATCTGCTCTACCATTTCCCATACAAGTATATCGACCGCACCAAATTTTATAAGATCAGTGAGATCAGGTCCAATATTCCATATATTCAGGTAAGAGGACAAATCACATCTCTTCACACTATTGGAGCCAGGCATAAAAAACGGCTGGTAGCGGAATTCACAGATGGTACAGGTATTATCGAACTTGTATGGTTCCAGGGTATTAATTGGATCAAAGACAGCCTTAAAAAAGAAGTTGAATATATAGCCTTTGGCAGGCCAAGCAGATATGGCAACCAGATCAATATCATCCACCCGGAACTGGAAGAGGCCAGCAAATATGAGTCTCAAATTTCCTCTTCCCTGCAGGCATATTACGGAACCACAGAAAAATTAAAAAAGAGTTATATAACTTCCAGGACCATCCAGAAACTGGTTACCACGCTATTTGAAAAATTCAAACCGGACATCCCGGAAACCCTGCCTGAATATCTGGTCAATAAAATAAAGCTTCCTGGTTTAAACGATTCTCTGCGCCATATCCATTTCCCCGGGTCACCTGATATGTTAAATAAAGCACAATTCAGGCTTAAATTCGAAGAACTCTTTTATATCCAGCTTAATATCCTCAAACAAAAATTTACCCGGGAGAAGTATATTACAGGATTTGTTTTTCATAAAGTCGGGGAATATGTCAACCAATTTTACCGTGAAAAACTACCTTTTGAGTTGACCAATGCCCAGAAACGTGTTATAAAAGAGATTCGGAAAGATCTGGGGTCAGGCAAACAGATGAACCGGCTTTTACAGGGCGATGTTGGCAGTGGAAAAACGCTCGTTGCGCTGATGGCTATGCTGATTGCGCTTGACAATGAATTCCAGGCTTGTCTTATGGCACCAACTGAGATCCTGGCCTCACAACATTTCGATACAATCGTTGAGATGGCAGAAGGACTCGATTTCAATATAAAATTATTGACAGGTTCTTCTAAAAAATCAAAAAGGGACATCATCCATGAAGAATTAGCCAATGGTACTTTACACATCCTGATAGGAACCCATGCCCTGATTGAAGAGACCGTACAGTTCAAAAACCTCGGACTTGTTATCATTGATGAACAACACCGTTTTGGTGTAGCCCAGCGGGCAAAACTTTGGAAGAAGAATGTACAGCCCCCGCATGTACTGGTTATGACAGCAACCCCTATTCCCAGAACCCTTGCAATGACATTGTATGGTGATCTTAATGTATCTGTTATTGATGAACTTCCTCCCGGCAGAAAACCCATTAAGACCATTCATTATACAGATTCAAAACGCCTGCGTGTACATGGTTTTATGAAACAACAAATAG
Organism: uncultured Bacteroides sp.; assembly: GCA_964527875.1. Taxonomy (GTDB): domain Bacteria; phylum Bacteroidota; class Bacteroidia; order Bacteroidales; family SM23-62; genus LJUQ01. The sequence continues at coordinate 1,703 of CAZGOR010000233.1, forward strand.
CTGAAGGACGCCAGATATTTATTGTTTATCCACTGATCCAGGAATCTGAAAAGATGGACTATAAAGATCTGGAAGATGGGTATTTCAGTATCAAACAAGCCTTTCCATCTCCTGATTATGCAGTTAGCATGGTTCATGGAAAACTTAAAACAGAGGATAAGGAATTTGAAATGGAACGGTTCAGATCGGGCAAGACCCATATCATGGTTGCTACAACTGTTATTGAGGTAGGTGTGGATATAGCGAATGCATCCGTTATGATCATTGAAAGTGCAGAACGGTTCGGGCTTTCACAACTTCACCAGCTCAGAGGCCGGGTGGGCAGAGGAGCCGATCAATCATATTGTATCCTGATGACTTCTGACAGACTTACAGAGGAGGCAAAACTTCGTATTAAGACAATGACCAGAACAAATGATGGTTTCGAGATCGCTGAAGTCGACCTGAAACTGAGAGGACCCGGAGACATTGAAGGAACCCAGCAAAGCGGTATTCCTTTTGGCTTAAAAATTGCAAACCTGGGCAGGGACAGCCAGATACTCCAGTATGCAAGAAATACGGTAATGGATATCCTTGAAGAAGACCCGTTGCTGGACAATCCGGAAAATATGATACTGAAGCAACAACTTAAAAAATTAACAAAAAGCAGTATTAGTTGGAGCAAGATTTCGTAGGAGTCGTGAGTCGTGGGTGTGGGTGTGTTTGGTTCATGGTGGCTGGTGAGTGCGAAAATGATAAAACCGTTGGCAGTGACAAGTCATCCCGACGAATGAAGTTAGGAGGGATATCCCTGTCCCCAACAACCATCCGGGATTTAGATCATAACAGATCATCCAAGATGTATAAGAAAAACTGGTAACAATCCAGAAAAGACGTCTTTAACTGATCCGGGGAGGTCCCTCAGTCGCTCCGCTCCTTCGGGATGACTTGATTCTAAAGACGCATGCAACTGATATAACAACAACTGAAGCACAGGAATAAATGACTAAATGGTTAAATGGTTAAATTGTTTATAATTAACGATTTAGAAAAACAACAATGTAACAATTTAACAATGAATTTGGAAGTACAATTGAATTAACAACGGGAACAACAGAAACAATAATTCCCCAAATTCTTTTCAATCTCATTACGAAAATTAAAGGTTAATCCGGGTTAAAATCTGCGCTAATCTGCAAGAACTTATTATATTTAATAATCCTTTTAATTTAAAAATGAAAATAATGAAACCTATCAATTTATTATCTTTATTAATACTTCTCCCAACCATGATTTTTGGGCAGAGAATCAATAACATTGAAAGCACGCTTGAAATCGTGAATATCAAAACCGTTAAAAGGCAGGTGATCCTGCAGGAAAATATCCATTTTGAAGCTCCTAACTGGTCTCATGACGGAAATTATTTCATTGTAAACAGCCAGGGCAAATTATATAAAATCGACAGCATATCGAAAAACCGTGAGCTAATTAATACCGGTTTTGCCACCAGATGTAATAATGACCATGGTATCTCACCTGATGGCAAGCACCTGGTAATCAGCAATAGTATAGAAGAATCGCCAGGTAATTTTGCCTCAGCCATTTTCATTTTGCCGATAACAGGTGGAACACCCACACAAATAACTACAAACAATCCATCCTACTGGCACGGATGGTCACCTGACGGACAAACACTGGCTTACGTCGGGAGACGGAAGGGGGAATATGATATCTACACAATCCCTGTTACCGGTGGTGAGGAAACCCGTTTGACTTATTCTGAAGGTCTGGATGACGGCCCCGATTATTCACCCGATGGAAATTATATTTATTACAATTCTTTTCAGACCGGTAGAATGGAGATCTGGCGAATCCATCCCGACGGCAGCTCTCCCGAACAACTTACCGATGATAAATATGCCAACTGGTTCCCACATCCCTCACCGGATGGGAAATATGTCGCATATATCAGTTATATCGAAGACCAGAAGGAAGGTCATCCGTTCGGTAAAGATGTAAAACTCCGTCTGATAAATCTTCAAACAATGGAAGTCAGAGATCTGACCGAAGTATTTTTCGGCGGTCAGGGAACCATTAATGTGCCATCCTGGTCACCTGACAACCAGTACGTTGCTTTTGTGAGCTACCGGCTTTTAGAAGAGTAAGGAGTAAGAAGTAGGGAGTAATTGAAATTTCAAACAAAAGAATATCAACAGGTGTGTGAATTTGTGAATTAATGAATTCGTAAATTTGTTAATTAGTGTGTTTGGGTACTGGGATTAGTTCAAATACAGTTAATTATGCATTTTATTTGACAGAAGTAAAAAGAAAAAGAAATTGACAACATGTTGTAACATGCATCCCTATACTTGTTGTGACTATCGCAACCATTGCGACATTGATACCCTGATACCTGCATCCTGGAATCCGTAACTCTCTTCCAATTGCAACCACTACGTCCATAATACATTGACACCCTGATACCCTGAAACCTTGTAACCCTGATACCTTGCAACTTAAGTATATTATAGAAAAGAATTTGAATAATAAACAATTAGTCACCTCTTATTTTCATTATCAAATAAAAAAGTATACCTTTGCCCGGTTATTTTATTTTTTTAATTAATTTCTTTTTTTATGAACATTTATGTAGGTAATCTTCATTATGGTATCACTGAAGATGAACTTAGAGAACTTTTTGAAGAGTATGGTGAGGTAATGTCGGTTAAGATTATTACAGACAAGTACTCAGGCAGAAGTAAAGGTTATGGTTTCGTTGAAATGTCAGACGACAAAGAAGCTCAGAAAGCTATTGACAACCTGAATGAAGCTGATGTAAAAGGCAGAAATATCAGGGTAAATCAGGCAAGGGAAAGACAAGATGATTCCCGCCGGGATAATCGGTCAAGATATTAAACCTTTAACTTTATTTTGACAACCATTTTTTTGGTTAAGTGACTGTGATTCAAGCAGTCATTCTTTTTCTGTTAGTTCCGGAGTAATTGCTTTTATTAAACTCAACTTACTGGCAGCACTTATTGTCAGGAGGTTGAGTTTTTTTATTTTTAATCGTAAATTATTCTGATCAATATGGAAAAACTTCAAATCATCAATACAAATTCTTCAAACGTACATGAATTCGGAATGTGTGGCTATAAGAACCTTAAACAGGAAGGTTACCGAAAGAAAGTTGAATGGCTAAAGCGTCGTTACCAGGAAGGTTTGAGATATCAGATACTATTCAGTGAACATGAAGGAACCGTTGGCGCCATCGAATACATTCCCGGGGAATATGCATGGAGACCCGTTGATGCAGCAGGTTACATGTTCATCCATTGTATTTTCATAATCCCTAAAAAATATAAAGAACAGGGTTATGGAACAATGCTGCTTGAAACATGCATCGAAGATGCAAGACAGGGTAATATGAAAGGAGTTGCAGTAGTTACGCGAAAGGGTACCTGGATGGCCGGAAAAGAACTGTTTGTTAAAAACAATTTCCAATTGGTGGACAATTACCCTCCTGATTTTGAATTAATGGTTTTGAAGTTTGATAAACATGCCCATTTGCCCTGTATTCGGAAACTTCCGGAAGCAAAAATGAAAAAATACAAGCTGGGGCTTTGGATATTTACATCAGATCAATGTCCATATACAGAAAAGGCAGTCAGGGAGATTACTGAAACAGCTAAAGAAGTATATAAGATTAAGACGAAAGCTGTTGAATTGAAAACTCATAACGAAGCACAGGAATGTCCCAGTACATTCGGAACATTTTGTATGGTTTACAACGGACAAGTTATTGCTAATCATCCTATTAGTAACACCAGATTTAAAAATATCATGAATGGTAAAAGATAATTTTCAACAAAAAATAATCCCCGGAATGACTGATCTGCGGGTTGGAAGGCTGGGTATTTCATCCAGTTACGGGGCACCTGCCAGAGCTTTTGAAGAGGCTTTTGAACATGGTTGCAACTATTTTGTTTGGGGAACATTTATCAAGGGACGTTCAAAAGAAATGAAAAAAGCTATCAGGAACATCATTCAAAAAGGCCAGAGAGAGAAATTAGTTCTGGCCATGCCTACTTATTCACATAACAGCCTGCTGACAGAAATATCAATATATAACGGACTGAAGAAACTGGGAACTGAATATTCAGATGTAATGATCCTTGGTTATTATCCTCATCAACCAAACCGGCGTATCATTGAAAAAGCACTCAAACTGAAGGAAAAAGGAATGGTTCGTTATCTGGCATTATCCGGACACAACAGGAAACTATTCCCCGAACTCATAAAAGAAGGTATAATGGATCTTTTTCACATCCGCTATAATGCTGTCAACCGTGGTGCAGAAAATGATATTTTTCCATATCTCGAAAAGGGAAAGAGTCCGGGGATCATCTCTTTTACAGCTACACGGTGGGGACAATTACTCAAACAAAAAAAGATGCCTCCCGGCGAGGTTGCACCAACAGCTGTTGATTGTTACCGGTTTGTCCTTACAAATTCTGCTGTGGATGTTTGTTTGACTGGAGCCAGAAACATTGAAATGATGAGGGAAAACCTTGCAGTGCTGGATCTCGGTCCCATGAATGAAGATGAGCTGAACAGGATGAGGAGGATCGGGGATTATATTTATTGAGCTTGGAGCATGGAGCATGGAGCATGGAACATGGAACATGGAGCATGGAGCATGGAGCATGGAGCATGGAACATGGAGCATGGAGCATGGAGCATGGAGCATGGAGCATGGAGCATGGAGCATGGA
>CAZGOR010000234.1:0-6424 GCA_964527875.1 uncultured Bacteroides sp.
CCGGGTACCAGTCTTTTTCGGGTGTGGACCAGACCCAGATCAGGTTGTGCAGCTGGTGGTGATTTTTCAAACGGTCGAACAGGATATTATAAAGCTCCTTACATGGTTCCGGTCCTTTGGCTCCCCACCAGAACCAGCCGCCACCGGCCTCATGTAAAGGTCTCCACAAAACCGGAATACCGGCATCCTGAATTTTTTTCAGTTCTGCAGCGATATCATCTATGTCTCTTATGATATCATCATATTCCTGTGTCCCCGGTGTGATAGCTCTGGTTACATCGAAAGTTGTCAGATCTGTATAGAATGTATTGGTACTGACCTCACCGCCACTGGGTGAATGCCAGTGCCATTGGTATGAGATAATCCCTTTTTTGCCGGTATTGTTGTACCAGCTGATCAGGGCATCGACGGAGCCGTCATCATGTTTACCGAAAGTATGTCCGATACCGTCAACCCACAGATAGGGGTAGCCTTCGGTGAAGTGCTGGAAATCACCAACCCTTAGCAGGGGTGACTTCCCCGTGAGGGTTTGGACTTGGTTGTAATAATCATGGGTTTGTCCGGAAATAATCCGGTCTCCAAATTGTAATAATAAAAATTCATACAGTGATTTTGTTGCTTCTGTAGCTGTTGAATCTACCGGTTCAGGAGCAATGTTATAAGTATTCCTTGTTGCAGTGTAAATTTGAAATCGATCAATAACGATCCATCCCCAGTTACTTCTGATGGTAAAAGTGTTCATTCCTTTTTCCAGCGTATAATTCCCGGCATCTATAATTGTAAATGAACCTGTTTCAGGAAATCTGACAGGAGATGAAAAGCCATTGTTGATGATTAAATCCTCTACTTTATATCCATACGGAGCATGGTAGCGGATAACCAGTTTGTAGAAATCTGTCTCAGGTATATCAATACTTACGGTTAACTGATCTTCTGAATGATCAAAACCGGTGACATATCCGGTTCCTGAAAATCCCGGATAGCTGCTGCCAACCGTTACACCAGTTAATTCCCCATCTTCCGCTTCTGCCACGGCAACAAGGTATGCACCCTGATCATAGTTTTCTGCACGGGTTGATTCAAATGTATTTGCTGATATGGAAGACAAACTGATACCCGGTTTGATTTTTTCATTGATATATGGTGAGGTGGATTTTTGCTCTGATGCTGCAGTAACATCCGTCATAAAGATGCCCTGTGAGAAGCTGCTAAAATCCAGGATAAGAAAACAGTAAATGAATATTGAATAATAAAGCTTTTGCATAAATATATTAATCATTTTACATTTTACATGGGATGTGTTATCATCAAATTTCAATTTTTTGAATTAATAATTTTTTTGTTTCTCGCAGATTTTCGCAGATCCAGATAGTTACCGGAACGCAGATTCTCGCAGATTTAAAGTTTATTATTTCTGCGTTAATCTGCGAGAAGCCTTTCAAAATTTTTTTTAATCGATCCCGATCAATTTTTTTCCCTTGCAAAATCTCTCAATAATTCCCGTGTTTTTATTCCTGATTCTTTCATATCTGATTCTTTCCAGTTTCCTTCAGAGTTTGCACTGGGGTATAACATGGAGCAAGTTTCATTTTTGTCGGCTATGGACCAGCTCACCCAGCTGATCTTATTTTCCTGCATCCAATCGATCCATGTATGCCATTCATCATAATCTATTGGTCCATCACCATTTGCCGACATTCCAGCTGATTCTGAAACAAAGAGAGGAATGCCTTTTTTCAGAGCATAATCACCCCTATCACGCAATGATTTACCGTGTGTGGCAGCATAAAAGTGGAGTCCGTACATGAGATTGCTATAACCTGTAATCGGATCATCAGCAGCAATGTGAATATCCTGGTCCCAGTGTGGACTTCCGACAAGAATAATGTTATCCGGATCGTATTTCCGGATAACTTTGATTACTTCAACGGAGTATGATTTGATCTCTTCCCAGGGATCTCTTACAGGTTCATTGAAAATCTCATAGATGATATGCGGGTACTCCCCGTATTTTTCAGCCATTTCTGTAAAAAATGTTTTGGCTGCCTCGAGCTGGACTCCATGACTATGCCAGTCGATGATAACATAAATGTCATTTTCAATAGCTCCTTCAATGACAGCTTCAATTTTTTCTTTCGACCATTCAGGTGAATGCAGGTAACCTCTTTCAGGCTCAACACCCATAGCAGTTCTGACCACAGAACATGCCCAGTCGTCGCGTAACCATTTCACCGTTCCTTTGTTATAAAACCGTGGCCACCAATTATGCCATCCGTAACTTACTCCCTGAAGCATGATGGTGTTTCCATGCTGATCAACCAGTCTGGTTCCTTCCACCGACAGGCTTCCATGCTCCTTTACGGGTTGGGCCTGTAGCAGGACTACAGTAAAAACAAGCAGAATGAACAGTGCTGATACTTTTTGGTTCATGATTAATTTGATTTTTTATGTTACAGGTATTTAATGCATTTTATGTTCTGGTTAAACCGGGCTTTTTGTGTTCAATCTGTATTTTTGTTGTCCCTGTTAAATTACAGGTTATTGAGTTTCAATCAACGATTATTGTGAAGTTGTTTTAAAAGTAATATAAACCACAGAGTCCACAGAGTTATCACAGAGTCCACAGAGAAGTAACTTTCTTAATATTAAACCTCTGTGAACTCTGTTTAATCTCTGTTTCCTCTGTGGTTATATGTTTTAATGGACTTTTTAAACAAGCTCATTTATTATCTTGCAGTTAACTATATCATCAGGTTTTCAACCGACACATTTAATAACCTATTGATGTTAATTACATAGCATGTTTTATTCAAGCTTACCACAAGTAGCACAAAGGTTTTCATAAAGGAGTTTTAAAATATATTTTAAGTTCTTATTTTAATATAACCTTTCTCGTATATACACGTTCCCTGGTTAACACCTGAATAATGTATGTACCGGAAGGTATTCCCGAAGTTGCTATCCTAATATTATTCCCGGGATTATTCATGGAATGGATCAAAGAACCCGTGATGCTGTATATCCGGATCAGTTTGATGGCTGTATTACCTTGATTATCAATAACAAGTTCACGGTTTTGATTTTGAAAGACAGTGAATGACATATTTTGTGAAACCGGGATATCAGTTTTTGCGGGCTCCAGTCTAAAAACCAGCTTATCGATGTTAAACATTGGTTTTGCAATAACTGTAAACCGCATAATCTGTTCACCAGCTGTCAGGTTCATGACTGTGGAAGCAATTTTTGTATCTAACCAGCTGTATGATGTGGGCGCTGTTAATGTATCTGATTCAACATCACCGATTTTCAGTTTAAAAGTTCCTCCGCCCTCCAGTGAGGCAAGGTATATATCAATGTAATACTCGTCATCATATTCAACATCCACCGTATATTCGTACCATTCTCCCGGGATAGCATTACCAATATGGTAACCATCGTCATTTCTGTCATAAATATCAACACTTTCGGTGGGTCTGTAATCACCGGTAATATTTAAGGCATCGGCATCATGATATGTAAGTCCTTCACCCCCATAGTCGAAGTTTTCAGCTTCAATTGTTCCCGGGATTTTTGCCGGTTCACCAGGGAATGCTATTCTGACCTTGGGAACATATACGGGCAAATAGATCCTTACCGGATGAGAATAGTGATCTTCACCTGAGTTGTAGTGTGCAATGACCCGGTAATGATAATACATATTTGGGGGAAGATCGACATCATAAAAACCACTTGTGTCTCCTTTTAACGCAGCTATTCTTGTATAGTTGTTATCTGATCTCCTTCTTTCAATATAGATACTGTCATTATCCTGAACTATATTTGTCCATGATAAATGGATGATCGTATCCTGAAAGAGACTCAATTTTGGACTTGCGGGTGACCTGGAAGATGAGTGGATCAATATATCCTTTATTTCATTCCATTTCCTGGTATCTCTTTCCAGGATTTCGTATTCTCCATTAAGGCCATTATCCCAGGCACAATAAGCAAATCCATAATTTTGAGCGAACACTACATTCATAAAATAGTTTTTCATTCGCGAGTTATAATCGCATTCTTTTACTGCTCCGAATTCACCGAAAAGAACGGGGATATTGTTTTCATCCGACCAGTTCTTCACATTCATAAACATGGATTTTAAGTTATTGATATCATATGATGTGCCCCAGGTGCCTTCACCCAGTTGTGCAAAGTGGTATGTGGTATATGCATGGAAAGACCCGATGACATAGTCATCATCGGGGATGGCTGCAGCAACCAGTTCCTCCGCTCCGCCCCAGTTATGCCCCTGAAAGATCACCAGTCTGTCGGGATTGGTTTTTCTTATGATTGAAATGATGCGCTGGTGTAAATCATCGTTCTGTTCTTTTTTCAGACCATGGGGCTCGTTTAATACCTCAAAAATGAGCTTTTCCGGTTTATCTTTGAAGCGTACGGATATTTGTGACCAGATACTGTCGAAGCGTGCCCGGTGATCCGGATCTTTATATTGAACACTATCCTTGATCCAGTCATCATGATGGGCATTGACAATGACAAAAAGATCTCTTTCGAGACCCCAGTTCAGAACCTCTTCGACGCGTTGTAACCAGGCCTCATCAATTTTATATGGTAAAACATCCCCGGTATGTTCATCCCATCTCACAGGAATTCTCACACAATCAAATCCGGCCTGTTGATACATGTCGAAATAAAATTCTTCTGCTTTGGGATTATTCCAGCCTGCAGGCCAGTAACCTTCATCCGGGGGTTCGAGTGTATTTCCAAGGTTGATTCCTTTTTGCATCTGCGATATTGCTTCCCAGGGTGTGATTTGTGCATTCAGGACAGTATATGCACCTGATAAAATGAAAAATAAGAATAATGCAAATATTTTTCTCAAAACCATAAATTCAAATTTATATTGTATGTGTTGCAGGACAAAAATAGTAAAAGTATAGAATGAAAGAGTATTTTACTTAAAGAGCCGTTCCGGATACCCGGGACGGCTCTTTAGTAAAAAAAAAAAGAGCCTGTTTTTGCAGGCTCTTTTTTTAAAAGGTTTCTTATTTCAGTATTAGTTTATGACGTCCGATAACGGTATCGTTGTCACTTACTACTACGAAATATACTCCGTTGGGTTCGCCTTCGAGTGAGATCACTTCATGATTCTGGTATGCAACCATATCACGAACAGCAACACCCAGTACATTATAGATACGGATCCTGTTTCCATGCTCCAGTCCTGTAATATTCAGCTGGCCGGCGCTTGGATTTGGATATAACCGTATCGGGTCATTGCTAACCTCCTCTATTGACGTAGCCCATAATTCAATATCATAATATACTGTCGTTACACCATCTTCTGCAATAACCTTTAACCTGTCACCGCTATTTATTTTCTCTGTATTTTCAACATCACCTGCATCAACTACCATCATCGATGCATCGGGTGACGGTATAAGGTTAGCTAAGAAGTCTGAAACTTCTGTAGTGTCACATAATCTACCTGCAATATTCAGGGTAAACTGGTCAACCAGATAGATATTTGATGTGACATAAGGATAGTATGCGATTATTTCCCCTTCATATGCCGGTAACAATGACAGTGTGTAGGTTTTAGTTACCGTCTCATCTTCCGATGTAACTTCAAGCACGTCATCGATAACTATTTCTCCGGATGTACGTTCCAGTCCAAGTTTATCAACTAATTTCATAGTTGCTCCTGGTGCGGGGACCAGATTTTTCAGGAAGGCATCAACTGTAGTTCCCTGTGGAATCAGGTAAATCAGTTCTGCATCCTGCTGGACCATAAATACATCAGAAGTTACAAATGCATCAGAAGTGGTAGCAGTTGGTTGCAACTGGTACAGTATTTTGGTTACATTATCTTCTGCAACCACATCGAAGAAGATTTGATCGTTTACCAATACATCTACGTAAACGGTATCGAAGTTCAGCTTCTTCAATGGAACCGCGGCATCATTTGCATCAACTATACTTAATGTAGCGCCATCAGGTACATCTACGTTACCAAGAACACTTCTAACTGCCACGCCATAATCAAATCCACTGATTGTTCCTGTGGCTCCGTCAACCTCGACAGTAAATAAATCCGAAGTAAGGACTGCATTGTCACTCAGTCCAGCCTCGCTAACTTCAAGAATATATTTTGAAGTATTTACCTCATCAGCTGATAGAACAATCAGTGTATCTCCATTTGTCAACACCTTATCACCTGTAAGGATGCTGTCAGCTACTTCATGGTTTTTCAGTGTTAGTGTCTGGGCCGTATCAGCTTCAATGATATTGTCTAAGAATTGGGTTACTGTAGTTCCGGTGATCACGCCTCTGATATCTTCATCCATTGAATATCCCTTACTTACCTTATAAACAATGGATGCCACAGTGGATTTGAAGATTGTCACTTCATTCATAAAGTGAC
>CAZGOR010000235.1:0-861 GCA_964527875.1 uncultured Bacteroides sp.
CAAAAGAGAATATTCTAAAAGCTATTGAGGATCAATTGTTAACCCCTGAACAACTTGATGATAAAGTTAAGCGCATCTTAAGGGCTTATACCAAAACGGGATTGATTGATTACAACAAGCCCGTGTTAAACTCCGAATTAAATTCCGAAAGACATCAACTGCTGGCCCGCAAAGTTGCAGAAGAAGGAATAGTATTGCTAAAAAACAAAGGTGATATTTTACCTTTAAGCCACTCCATTAAGAAACTTGCAGTAATAGGCCCCAATGCAGCAGAAGCCAGACTTGGAGGAGGTGGAAGCGCATCTGTATCACCTTTTTACTCAATAAGTCCGCTCGAAGGTCTTAAAAAGTATTGTGGTTCAGATATCGAAATAATATTTGAAGAAGGATGTGGATTAATTGGGAATTTTAAAACCGTTGATAGTAGAAACCTTAAAAACAACATCAACGGAAAAGAAACAATGGGACTGAAAGCTGAATATTATTCAAACAAAGACTTAAAAGGTACTCCTTCTGTTACTTCCGTCGATAAAACTATAGACTTCTCATGGGGTTGGGCGAATCCAAAACCTGAAATCGATAGAAGGGAATATTCAGTACGTTGGAGCGGCCAACTGCTACCCCCTGAATCAGGGAATTATAAAATTGGGATTTCTGCTGCTTCATGTGGTTTCAGGTTTTATATAGACGGTAAACTGGTAATTGATGAGTGGGAAGCAGGGAGTACAGGAAATTTTGAAGCAAGCCTTGCTTCAATAAATAAATTCATTAAGATCCCTTTAAAAAAGGATGTTCCTGTTGACGTTCAGGTAGAGTTTTTTAAAAGATCCAACCGGAATTTTATCCGTTTTGAATGGGAAG
>CAZGOR010000235.1:871-6423 GCA_964527875.1 uncultured Bacteroides sp.
CCCGGCAATAATTCGATTGACTCAGCTAAAAAAGCCGCCGCTGAGAGTAATGCAGTTGTAATTTTTGCAGGATTGTCAAATTTTTTTGAAGGAGGAACGAATGACAGGTCTGATATTCTCCTTCCCGGAGAACAAAACAATCTTATTAGTGAAGTAGCAAAAATAAATTCTAACACGGTAGTTGTTTTGATTAATGGTTCGCCAATTGGTATGCCCTGGATTAATGATGTGAATGCAATTCTTGAAGCTTATTATCCCGGGCAGGAAGGTGGAAATGCCATCGCCAATGTCTTGTTTGGCAAAGTAAATCCTTCAGGCAAGCTGCCGGAAACATTTCCAGTAAAACTTTCTGATAATCCTGCCTATGGAAATTATCCTGGAAAGAACAACCAGGTGAACTATGCTGAAGGAATATTTGTAGGATATCGCCATTATGATTCACATGGCATTGAACCTTTATTTCCCTTTGGGCATGGCCTATCTTATACCTCTTTTAAATATAGTGATTTGAAAATGAAAAAAATAGGTAATGCAATTATGGCAAGCTTTCAAATTAAAAATACAGGTGATGTTGACGGGGCAGAAGTTGTTCAATTGTATATCAGAGATTTAGTTGCAACTGATCCTCGACCGCTTAAAGAACTAAAAGATTTTAAAAAAGTATTTCTAAAAGCTGGTGAAAAAAAAGAAGTATCATTTGAAATAACAAACGAGGATTTATCATTTTTTTCTTTAAAACAGAATAAATGGATTGTTGAATCTGGTGAATTTGAGATATTAATAGGAAGTTCTTCCAAGGATATCAGGATAAAGTGTAATTTTCACTATAATTAGTAATATATTGAAGGGAACCCAGTATCGTGCAGAACGGGCAACTCAAGATTGATGAATATAAGATTAAAAATATTCAAAATATTTGATTAAACAAACGAGTCATCATACATAAAAACTATTTGTTTTATTGTCTTTTTCAATCTTAACAAAGCCTTCACTCAAACTTCTCCTGTAAATAAGACTATCTTGCTAATACGGTTTATTCTACAGAAAGAGAACAGAATAATGGAGATTAAAATTTATTAGACACCCAACTTTATAGTCCCGCCCGTGGTGGAGGTTAGGAATAAAGTACTGATCGATTTTATAATGCCTTGCTTATTCATATATTTTGTTACTGTATTAAACCCTGAAGACTTAATAATGTTACTTCCTGAAAATAATATATATTTAACGCGTTGTGCGATTGAAAGAACTAAGTTATTGAATAATAGATTTTTTTGTAGAGCCCCGAGTACTCGGGACGCGGCTCTACAATCTCTTAATTATCAATATCGTCGAGTTAATCGTACATCGCGATATATTTAATATTGAACCGATGCTGGTATTGTACTATATTCCAGCATTAGAAAAGCATCATTATTATTCAATTATTTAGCAAAAACGATTGTACATCATTGTAACTTAAATTTAAATTTTATGTTTAAGATAAAGAACTTACGATGGTGGATTGCAGGATTACTTTTTATCGCTACAAGCCTAAATTTTCTTGACCGGCAGGTATTGTCGATTTCAATCTTAAAAATCCAAACTGATCTGGATATTTCAGATGTTGAATACGGATGGATCAATACAGGTTTTCTGATCAGCTATGCATTAATGTTTACACTTGGCGGCGTGTTGATTGATAGATTTGGAACACGGATTGGATTGGCAATTTCAGTAGGATTATGGTCATTATCCAATGCTTTACATGGTATTGTACAAAATGCATTACACCTGGGGATTGTACGTTTTTTCCTGGGAGTAGGCGAAGGAGGTTGTTTTCCTGGAGCTGCCAAAGGTATCACAGAATGGTTTCCACAAAAACAAAGAGCATTGGCAATGGGAATCGCGATTGGAGGATCAGCACTCGGGGCAGTGATTGCACCTCCACTAACTGTTTACCTGACTTCTTTGTTCGGCTGGAGAGGTACTTTTGCAGCAACCGGGATCATTGGGGGAATATGGGTACTCGCATGGTTGATATTATTTTACAAACCTGATAAATCACCCTTTATAACAAAAAATGAATTAGCAATTATTGAAAAAGGCAAAACTGAAAAAAACGGAAAAACACCCAAAATACCAATAAAATCAATTCTGAAAGTTAGACAGGCCTGGGGTTTAATCATTATTCGATTCTTATTGGATCCGGTCTTTTATTTTTGGATGTTCTGGATACCCAAATATTTAAGCCAGGAAAGATATATATCCTTTGAACGCATTGGTGAGCTATTTTGGATTCCCTTTTTAGCCCTGGGATTATCCAATATGATTGGAGGCTGGATATCTGATCGCCTGATTATATCAGGAATGTCTGCTAATCGCGCAAGAAAATCCATCATGGGTCTTGCTGCTGCACTCACAATGGTCGCTCCCCTCACTGTAGTAGCGGCAAATGCTGAAATTGCTGTTTTGTTTATGTCGCTCATCATGTTTGCACATGGATTCTGGATTACAAATTACATCACGATAACCAGTGAATTATTCGGAAAATATGCAACTTCTACAGTTGTTGGAATGTCGGGTACAGCTGGCGCCATCGCAGGATTATTACTGAATCCGCTGATCGGGAAAATTGTTGAGAATTATTCCTATCTGCCTATGTGGATAATGTCCGGGATAATGTATCCCTTAGGATTTATTATATTACTGATCACAATCCCAAAATTAATTCCGGTTCGTTTGGTTTCTAATAATTTAAATAACAAATAATTCAATTTTTATTATTATCTATTAACGCTTATTTATCATATCTCTAATATTAATTATATAATACATTTTATTCTGCTATGATGAAAGTAAAAACTATTCAACGACGAAAGCCCTTGCAGGCTAATATTGGGGTATTTGGTGTCGGTTACTGGAAATACTGGGAACAATTTGAAGGCTTGTTGGAGGAAATGCACAACAAACAGAAAAAATTCATTGAAAAACTTAAGCAATCTGATGTCAATGTCATTGATTTTGGATTGGTAGATGATGCACAAAGTGCTTATGCACTAGTACCCAAACTGAAAGCTGCCAACCTGGATCTGCTTTTTTGTGATATGGTAACCTATGCTACATCATGTACTTTTGGTGTCATCATAAGGAATATTGATGTGCCATTGGTTATGGTTGCCCTTCAGCCATTAAGGGCATTGGATTATTTAAAAGCATCTACTTATATGCAATTATGTAATGATGATATTTGTTCTGTTCCTGAATTTACAGGTGTTGCAGTACGGATGGGGAAAGCTGTACCCGAAATCATCATAGGTACATTAGATGATAATCCACAATCGGATGCAGAAATAGCAAGATTTTGCCAGATAGCCAAAGTGCTGCACGATTTGAAAACAGCCAGGATAGGCCATTTTGGACATCCCATTGAATCGATGCTTGATATGCATTCAGATCCAACAATGTTTACTGAAGCATTCGGATGTCACATCGTACAAACGGAAGCAGAAGAAATCTTACTTCACTATAATAAAGTAAAAGAAGAGGAAATCCAACCGACTGAAAAAATTATTCTTGACTTCTTTGATACACCTGATCCGGGGTCTGATCCAATCACACGAAAACTTACAGATGAGGATTTATATATGGCTGCCAGGGTCAGTGTCGCTCTGAATAAATTTGTAAATGAGAAAAAATTAGACGGCCTTGCATATTATTACGATTCGCTTGAAGGATCTGTACTGAGGAAAGTAGTAACAAACCTGATTGTTGGCAATTCATTGCTGACATCTGCAGGTTTCCCGATGTGTGGAGAATCAGATCTCAAAACCCTTATTGCTATGTTAATCATGGATAGATTAGAAATTGGGGGTAGCTTTGCAGAATTTCACCCGATCGATTTTAATGAGGGTTTTGTACTTGTTGGACATGATGGTCCTCATCATATCAATATAGCCGATCAAAAACCAGTTCTCAGAAGCTTGCTCAAGTATCATGGAAAGCCGGGAAGCGGGGCGAGTGTTGAGTTTAAAATTAAGGAGGGTCCCATAACCATGCTCAGCATTTCATCTACATACAATGGGAAATTTAAATTCATCATTGCAGAAGGAGAATCTATGCATGGTCCTATCCCACCCACAGGAAATACGAATACAAGAGGATTCTTTAAACCCGACGTTATCACTTTCCTGAAACGATGGGTTGCTGAAGGACCTACACATCACTTTGCCCTGGGAATAGGGCATCATGCAAAAACTATTAAAAAAATAGCAGAATATCTTAATATTGAAGCGGTGATAATTTCAGATAAGAATGAATAAATAAATGTTCCGTATAAGATTATTCTAACGTGACTTTGACATAATTTCAATTAGCTATTGCCAGTAATTAATCGATTATCTCCAAATTCAGGAAAGATTTATTAGGCAAACAACAATATTCAATCAAACCGGCAATCAGATTGACAATGTATCCTTACTGAATATTATAATGAGTATGTTCATTCTAACACGTTAAATTATGTGAATTCTATAATATGGACCAGCTTATTGATTTATCCGTTAAAGAATAGCAAAGAATAAATCGTTCTCCTCAGGTAAAGGAAGCGATAAACCTTTAATGGTTCAAAAATATTGACTTTTTTTGTTTAGCTGATTTTTATCGTTCAAACTTAAAAGAAACCGCCCAGTACAACACATGTAATCTGGGCGGTGGAAGAGGAAAATAAGGTCAAAATTATTTTATGTTATTTTTGCCCATATTCCCTAATCGAGTTTTCCATCAGAATGATTGAAAACTCCTGTTATTAGTTTATCTCAAAATAATGGTAATAGGAGGTTTTATTACCAACTTTTAACATGGCATAAAACTCACCATTGAGCATATTGCTTATATCGAATATCTTTTGAAATATCATCGGATTTCCTTCCTCACCATTGTAGAAGATACGATGGTCAATACTTTTGATGGTGAACTCAATTTCATCCCATTCCTGATTCAAATACATTACCATAAGTTGATTCCCTTCAACTTTAAAAAAGGGTAAATATTCATGTACCTGATTGAGAACCTCAACAGATGCATTTTCTACTTTCATCTCAGTAGTGGTTTTGGTGCGTTCCATTTCTGCGTAAAAGGTATAAATACCATCTTCCAGGTTTGTAAAATCATAGATCTGTGAGTAAGCCGGACCTAACTTGATGGTTTCACTGTACAGAATATGACCATTACTGTCGGTTATATAAATCGAACCATTCTGTTTATGAGGTACCAAAACCTGCAGAAGATCCATGTCGGAATGATTTAATGGGGTTATTTTGACACAAGCATCACAAGCATATACGTTTCCCGAAAAGAGAAAAGCACTGATACTAACAGCAGCGATAAAGAAAATTTTTTTCATTGATTTCATAATTAATGTCTTTTAATGATTTGAAAACTATTTCTCATTTAATTCTTTCAAAAGTATAACATAAAAAGATATTAGGATCATTAAATCTTAATTTAACTTGTTTTTAACATTTGTGAAATAAATTAGTAACAAATATTAATATTCAGAAGATACAGAAATA
>CAZGOR010000236.1:0-6413 GCA_964527875.1 uncultured Bacteroides sp.
CCGGTAAAAGGGTGAGACAGGTTGGCCATTGGAACATGGCCCGGATTGTCTCCAGGGATCATCATGTGGAACACTGGCTGAACGGTAATAAAGTCCTTGAATATGAACGGGGCTCTGAAGAATACCGCGACCTTGTAGCAATCAGTAAGTATAAAATATGGCAAAATTTCGGAGAAGCTGAATCAGGACGTATCCTGTTGCAGGACCACGGAGATCATGTATCGTTCAGAAATATCAAAATTAAGGAGCTATAATTGTTAAATTAATGAGACTACATTTTCATGGGCCGGAGGCGAAATGAAAATGTAAAGTCGAATTAATCCCGATAGCACAGCGTATCGGGATCTCGTTGTCATTAATAAACATATTGTTAAATGTTAGATTTTTGTTTCAATGGTCATAGTGGTCGCAATCACAGTTAAGTTTACAATACAATCATGAATAAAGAACAGGATCCGTTAATCGAGAATCAATTAATCCGCTGATAAAGAAAGTTTTCCTGTATTATTAAATAAACATAATAAGATACAATCGCTATTTCATGAATCACTCACACACCCACATACTAATAAACCAATTTACTAATCCACCAATTAACCAAATAATCATGAAAAACACCAGAAGAGATTTTATTAAAAAAGCAACCATTGGTACAGCTGGTATTTATGCAGGTGGGATGGCCCTTTCTGCAAAAAGTTTTGGCCGGGTGATGAATGCAAATGACAGGATCCGTGTTGGCATTGTGGGTTTTTCCAATCGCAGCCGCGGTTCACTTATTCCTGCATTTTTGTTACATGCGGAAGAATTAAACTTTGAGATTGTAGCTGTTTCTGATATCTGGGGCAGGCGTAGGAATGAAGCCTATGCCTATTTGAACGATAAGGGTATTAAAGTGGATCTGGCCAGAAATAATGAGGAATTATATGAGAAATATAATCCTGATACAGTCATAATCGGAACAGCTGATTTCCAGCATGCACTGCATACAGTCCAGGCCGTGAAAGCAGGATGTGATGCTTATGTTGAAAAGCCATTTGCAGAAACTATGGCAGATGCCCGTACAGCTTTGAAAGCCGTCAAAGAAACAGGAAAAATCATTCAGATTGGTTCACAGCGACGCAGCGGTCCAAACTACCATGCTGCTGCAGAATATATAAAGTCTGGAAAATTCGGGGATATTACCATGGTGGAAATGACATGGAATGTAAATCAACCTGGCCGTTGGAGAAGGCCCGACCTGGTAGCCAGCATAAGAAAGGAAGATACCGACTGGATGAGATATCTTTTGAACCGGCCTTATGAGGAGTGGAATCCCCGGAAATATTTGGAGTTCAGATTATTCTGGCCTTATTCGAGTGGTATTCCCGGACAATGGATGTGCCATCAAATAGATACGGTACATTGGTTCTCCGGATATCCCCATCCAAGGACAGTGGCAGCAAACGGTGGTATTTATGTTTGGAAAGATGGAAGGAAAAATTTTGATACCATGACAGCCGTCCTTGATTATGGACCTGCCAATGATCCGGGAACAGGTTTTCAGGTTCTTTATACTTCGCGTATGCATAATTCAGCAGGTGGTACAAAAGAATTGTATCGTTCAAATGGAGGTACGTTGAATCTTGATACAAATATGGTAACTTCAGAGGGAGGACTTGAGGAAAGATACGCATCCGCTATGAATATGAAACCATTTCTTTTGGAAGAGTATAAACTGCCATCGGTTTATATTGAAACGGCAGCAAATACCGGTGTTGATGATATGACTTCAGCCCATATGCGGAACTGGATGGAATGCGTCAGAAACAGACAAAAACCAAATGCTGATATATTAGCCGGATATCATCATGCTATTGCCGTGATTATGACAACTGCTGCTCTTCATACAGGTTTGAAAATTACATTTGATGAAGAAGGACAGGAAGTTATGGCAGGAAATACTATTTTTACATATTAATATTATAATGATGAAATTATTTACATTTTTTCGCCAGTCCCATTACATTACAGCATTAATTCTTGTTGGTATATTTCTGATTTTTCCCTCATGTAAACAGGGGAAAAAAGAAAAGTCTTTGTCAGATCAGGATATCGCAGAAAAAGGTGTTGTTCTTGTTCATGATAAGACCGCAAAGAAGGTGGATATTTTTGTTGATGGGGATATATTTACTTCTTATATTTATCCTGACGACCTTGAGAAGCCTTTACTCTTTCCGGTAAGGACTTCACAGGGTACCATTATCACCCGTGGATTCCCGCTTCAGCCGAGAGAAGGAGAACGGGTTGATCACCCTCATCAAGTTGGTGTATGGTTTAATTATGGTGATGTGAATGGTTTTGATTTTTGGAACAATTCATCAGCCATTCCTGAGGATAAGAAGATTGAATATGGTAAAATTGTCCATCAGGAAGTAAAACAGGCAACCAGCTTTGATTATAAAGGTATTCTTGAAGTCACAATGGATTGGATGGTGCAGCATGATCCACTCTTACCGGCATACCCTATCCTGAAAGAAGAAACATCCTTTGAGTTTAGCGGGGTTAATCAAACAAGAACGATTGACAGGATCACAACCCTTACTGCTGTTGTAGATACAGTCCTTTTTCAGGATAACAAGGAAGGTCTCTTTGCTATTCGTGTTAACAGAGCATTTGAGTATCCTTCTGACCAACCTTTGAAGTTCACCGATGCACATGGTGAACCCACGGAGGTGGAAGTATTAGATAATGAAGGTGTCAATGGATCTTACAGAAACAGTAAAGGCATTGAGGGTTTGGATGTATGGGGAAAACGTGCAAATTGGGTGAGTCTCTCTGCAACCAAAGATAATGAAGACATTACCATAGCAATTTTTGATCATCCTTCCAACCTGGGATATCCCGCCTACTGGCATGCAAGAGGATATGGTCTCTTTGCAGTGAACAACCTCGGACAAAAAATATTCAGTGAAGGAGAAGAAGAACTTAACTTCATCCTGACAAAAGATGAAAGTGTCACTTTTAAACACAGGATCTATATTACTTCAGGTTACAAAGCTTCAGATGACGAGCTGAATGAACAGTTCAGTAAGTTCAGTGAGAAATGAGTGAAGAATAAGGTTAAGGAAGAAGTCAACTCCTGATTGCTAAATCAGGAGTATGAAGATACTAGTAAATCAGTTATGCAGGGAAGCAAGGTCGCGAGGTCACAGGTTACAGGTTGCATGAAGAGTGGATAGTTAACCCCTGATTGCCAAATCAAAGGTATAAAAGCATTAGTCAATCATTGAAACATAGATCAGAGTGTAGGGTGCGGGTTACAAGTTACAAGGTGCAAGTTACAGGTTACAAGTTGCAGGTTTGTGAGAGCATTGGATTTAGGGCTGTGAAGTTCTGCCGGTTGTTAACCGGCAGCAGCAGTAACGCAGAGTGTATCAGTAAACCCGGTTGTTAACCGGGTTAAATGGCTTCTTGTTGTTGGTTCCAGGTGAAAGTTACAAGTTACAAATTACGGGTATCTGCGAGAAGCCTTTAAAGACTTTTTAGACAGCCTCTTAAAAGAAAGAAGTTTATAATTTAGAGGTTCTTCCAGGTTCTTAAGTTACATGTTTTGGATTATATTTTGCATGTTAAAGTCTACAGAATCAATCTATGTCATTCGTTATGCCACCCTCATTGAATAATTTATTAATAATTTTATAATTAATTGGTTATGAGGAAACTTCTACTTATTCTATTGGTTTTTTTATTTTCCTGTACCAATCAGGTAAAACACCCGGAAATTTCCAATAGTTCAATCCATCCAGGTTCGGAACATCCTCAATATTGGATGTATCGGGGAGAGGAGATACTGTTACTTGGTGGTTCAAAAGAAGATAACCTGTTCCAGGTACCTGACCTTGAAGAACATCTTGATCTTCTTCAATCAGTTGGCGGTAACTATGTCAGAAATACCATGTCATCCCGTGACAGTGGAAATGTTTGGCCGTTTTTACAACTTGAAAGTGACCGTTATGACTTAAACAAATGGAACCAGGAATACTGGGACCGATTTGGAACGTTTCTCAGGTTAACGGATGAAAGAAATATTATTGTCCAGATAGAGATATGGGCAACGTTTGATTTCTACAGGGATAACTGGGATGTCAATCCCTTTAATCCTGTAAATAATGTTAATTATGATGAACGCCGGTCAAAACTTTCTGAAAAAGTTGAGACTCATCCGGTTTATAGCGAGAATAATTTTTTCAGAAGTGTTCCATCACAGATGGCTATTGCACCGGTTCTGGATTACCAGAGGAAGTATGTGGATAAATTATTGTCTTACAGCCTTGAATATAATCATATTTTATATTGCATGGATAATGAAACCTCCGTAACAGCGGATTGGGGGAAATTCTGGTCATTTTATATACAGAAAAAAGCAAAAGAACAGGGTAAAACGATATATACAACAGAAATGTGGGATCCATGGGACCTGTCGCATCCTTTTCATAATGAGACTTTTGATCATCCCGAAATATATGGCTTTGTTGATATTTCCCAGAATAACCATATAACAGGGGAAGAGCATTGGACAAATGGCCTTGAACAGTTGCAAAGACTCAGGGATATAAATGCACTGAGGCCAGTAAATAACGTTAAGGTATACGGAAACGATAGCGGCAGGCATAAGACGACACGAAATGGTATAGAATCATTTATTCAAAACATTTTTTTTGGTTGTGCAAGTGCTCGCTTTCACAGACCAACTTCTGGTCAGGGATTGAATCAAATTGCACAGGCAGTTATCAGCAGCCTGAGAGACCTGACCGGCCGTATGGATTGGTTTAACTGCAATCCTGATGACAGCATTTTATCAGACAGGGGAGAACATGAAGCTTATTGCAGATGTAAACCCGGTCAAGAATATGCAATCTATTTTCCGGATGGGGGAGAGGTGGATCTTGATCTTACCCAATATAAAAGAGATTACTTGGTTCAGTGGCTGAATGTCCTGCAATCAGAGTGGGGAGAACGGGAGAATATTGAGGGTGGGAACAAAATACATCTTTCAGCTCCCGATGCTGGTCATTGGATCGTTTTAATTGTTGCACTCACCGGGTGACTGCCAGTCACCCGGTGAGTGATCTTTCGGTTGGAGAAATTCTCACAATAACCGATTGATACAGCTTTAAAGAAAAACCTTGCCCAGCAGCCGGATTTGGTGTTTTTACTTATTGAAATATTACCAGCCTGACCGGCAGGTAGGTAAAAGTTTTTACCTGATTATTTTAGTATTAGCTACTGGAATAATTCGATGAAGTGTTATCAAATATAATCGCTTTTCCTATTTTACTGCTCTCCTTCGCTGCTTCGATTACCCGGATCACATCTCTTCCCTGTTCAGCAGTTACAGCAGGCTTCCTGTTGTTAATGATCGCTTCATAAATATCATCGTAATATACCAGGTAATTGCCGGGCAATGTTTCTATCATCCCGTTATAATGCAGTCCGTTTATCTCAGTATTTAAAATACCCCAGTTTTCTTCATTTTCTTTTCCCCAGTCAGGTCCTGAAGGCCATTTCCCGCTTTTTAGCTCATCTTCCTGGGGATCAATTCCCCATTTAAGAAAGGACCCGTGAGTACCATGCAGGGAATATCTGGGACCCGGTTCACGTACCAGGTAGTTGGCTTTCAGGGTTACCTTAATTTCCGGATATTTTAAAAGGAGGGTTAAAGCATCATCAATTTCACCACCAGTGCGGAACGTACGGAGATCCCCAAAAACCGACTCTGGCAGACCGAATAAAACCAGTGCCTGGTCAATCAGGTGCGAACCAAGATTGTAAATCGTACCTGTACCGGAACCTGCATGCTCTTTCCATGATTCATGCCGTATGTAATTCCTGTAGCGGTCGAAATGTGCCTCATATTCAACCAACCTGCCCAGTAATCCTCCACTGATAATCTTTTGAACCGTCAGAAAATCCCCATCCCATCTCCTGTTCTGAAAAACACTCAACAGCTTTCCTGTTTTCGCAGAAACTGCAATCAATTCATCTGCTTCATGTACATTCAGTGTGAATGGCTTTTCCACAACAACATGCTTGCCTGCCCTGATTGCCTGTAACGCCATATTGTAATGTTCCTTATCAGGTGTATTAACAACTATCAAATCTATATTCTTATCATCTGTGATTTCTCCATAACTTCTGACTATATTTGTATCCGGATAATGGTCATGCGATTTGTTTTTAGTCCGCTCAAGAATCTTTACAATATTGAAACCTTTATGTATATGTAACAACGGGGCATGAAAAATCTCGCCTGACATACCATAAGAAGCCAGACCAACATTGATAGTCTTCATATTTTAGTTTTTAATTCACTACTGTCCGACTAAAATAATAAAAAGAAGGGTACTCCCCTGAGGTTTCCCCTTCATGTTGTA
>CAZGOR010000237.1:0-6361 GCA_964527875.1 uncultured Bacteroides sp.
GTCCGTTATACAACCGACAATGCAGCAATGATTGCAATAACCGGTTATTACAAGTACCTGAAGAAGGATTTTGCAGGTCAGGATATAGTGCCCTTGGCAAGGATGAAACCGTGAATTTGGTTTCAGGTTACAGGTTGCAAGGTTGTTTGAGGGTGGGTTTTGGGATTGATATTTAGATATGGTTTCAGGTTACAGGTTACGAAATCAATTGGAGGCTGTCTAAAAAGTCTATTAAAATATTTAACCACCCGCCCGCCCGCCTGACTGTGTCATTCCTGCCCGAATGAATTCGTTCCCGCCCGGATGACCCGGTCGGACGGGCAGAGGAAACAGAGATTAAACAGAGTTCACAGAGGTTTGATATTAAGAAAGTTACTTCTCTGCGGACTCTGTGGTTTATACTACTTTTTAGACAGCCTCATGAAAAATGAATTAGGAACAGATTGAATAAATTTTTCAGATATTTGAAAAAGTATTATATTTAGGAGGTTGAAAAAGAAAGATGGAATTAGTCACATTAGAAGGAACAAAAAAGACACCGGAAGTCACACTGGATCCCGCGGGAAAGATAAAACTAGGCGGCCGTTCTATTCCTGAAGATGCTTCAAAATTTTTTAATGCCATACTTGCATGGGTAGTAGAATACGCTGCTTCTCCAAAGGATACCACAAGGGTTGATATTGAGCTTGAATATTTTAACAGTGGTTCAGCTAAATATGTCATGCAAATCCTCAGGGAACTGAGTGAAATAAAGTTGAATGAAAAGGAACTTGTTGTTAACTGGTATTATGAGGAAGGAGATGATGATATCCTTGAAAGAGGGGAATATTATGCAAGTATTCTAAACCTGGATATAAATTTCATTGAAACCGAATAGGTATATCACTCCAGTATCACAATTCAAATTCACCAAATCCCAAACTCCGTTGCTCAAACCCACCAGTTCACCAATAAAGTGTCACAATGCCGCAATTGTCCAATGGGCAGAACTTCAAACACGTACTCAATACCCAAACACACTAATTTACTAATTCACCAATACACTAATTCACCTTCATCTCATCATAATACTCTACGAGCCTGACCAGGTCATTCTCATCTTTAAGATCGATCTTTTCTTCTTTGATAAATTCGAGGATCATTGTTGATTTATTTCCAAATATTTCTTTGATATATTTTTTTCTGGATTTGATTTGCCGGATTTTTCCATCTGTTAATTTTATGTAATATTCCTGGTCGTCTTTATATTCGTCATAAGGCCTGTTAGCATTATAAGGTCCGGTATAATCCGCTTCAATAAAATTTTTCTTATATCTTTTGAATAATGTTGATCGATCGTCATAGATGATCTGAAGAAATATTCTTTTCATTTCTGATTCAAGAAGCACCTGTTTGAATAAAAGATTGTCTGATCCCTCATTACTTTCAATTGTGAAGAAGTCAATATTATTCCCGTCAATAATATAGATATGATTTTTATCTGAGTATAACATATGATCATGGTAACAATCATAATTAATCATAATATCTGACACACTTGTTTTGTTTGTGAAGTAAAGATTTCCTTTGCGAAAATTTTCAAAAATATTGGGTGTTCCTCTGACTCCCTCATAACCTGTATTAAATGTTCTGATATAGTCGGATCTTCCTTCTACAAAATCGTTAAGGTTTGCCCTTGTATCATATCCGGATGGGGGATTTTGGGCATGGCAAAAGAAAAAACCTGATAGAACCATGAAAAAACAAATAAACCTAAATATCATCTTAGTTTATCTTTTATATTATATGAAATATTAACCTGTTGTGTAAATATCTGAATCATTTCTTTGGAGAAACGGTTAAATAATTGAATTATTAATTTTTGTATATCCATCATGTTTTTTAGAAGTTATATTAGAAGTTATATAAATATTTAAATTTCAATATTTTTGGTTCAGTCATACGGCACGCCAACAAAATTAGTTAAAATATTATTATGATATAATTCCATCCGGAGAGGGAATGTTGAAAAAATTACTGGACAGATGTTATTCAGCTTGATTATGATAATTCAGAGTTGAGAGCATACATGATTGATGCAATGAAATACTGGCTTACGGAGACAGATATTGACGGATTCAGGTGTGATGTGGCACATATGGTTCCACTTGATTTCTGGGAGGAAGCCAGGCCTGTTCTGGAAGCAATAAAACCTGTTTTCATGCTGGCAGAATCGGATCAACCGGAACTGCACAGGGAGGCATTTGATATGACATATGGCTGGTCTTTTCATCATCTGATGAATGAAATCGCTGCAGGGAAAAAGACCTCTAATGCAATCTCCCATCATTTTGCTAAAGTTGATTCATTGTATCCTGCAGGATCAATCGTTATGCAGTTGACCTCCAATCACGATGAGAACTCATGGAATGGTACAGTCTGGGAAAGACTTAACGGCGGGGCGGCACCTTTTGCAGTCCTTGCAGCTACAGTTCCCGGAATGTTGTTGATATACAATGGTCAGGAGGCCGGATTGGATAAGCGGCTGGCTAAAGCTCCAGCGTAAACGTAGTCCCTTTACCTTCCTCAGTGGTAAAATAAATACTTCCCTTATGCAGCCTCATGATTTGCCGTGCGAGACTTAAACCAATACCTGAACCTTTTTTCCTGGTTGTGAAGAAAGGAATAAATACTTTATCGATACTTTCCTGATCAATACCCGGACCGTTATCTATTACCTGTATAAATACCTTTTCTCCCATACGGAATGCGGTAAGTTTGATCTTTTTATTCTTTTTCCGGTCAAGGGCATCTTTCGCATTTGTAAGCAGATTGATCAATACCTGCATGATCATATCCCTGTCTGCATAAATTGTAAGATCCTTACCCTCTGTCCTGACTTCAAAATTTATTTTTTGTTGATCCATTACTTTCTTCATCAGGTTAAGAATATGATTAAACAGTTCCTCAAGATTAATGTTGATAAAGTTCGGCCGGGGCAGACGGGTGAGGTTTTTATAGGTACTCACAAATTTCAGAAGGCCTTTGCTTCTTTCTTCGATTGTTCTGAGACTATCATACATATCATCAAGATCATCGGAAGAGATCTGATTGATTGGTTTTCTCTTTCCGCTGTTTTCCGTCAGCAATTCATTGATGGCGGTACTCAGGGATGAGACCGGGGTAACGGAATTCATGATCTCATGAGTGAGTACCCTGATGAGTTTTTGCCATGATTCCAGTTCCTGGGCTTCCAGTTCCTCTTTTATATTTTGGATAGATACAAGTTTGTGCGGAATATCCTGAAGCTTGAATTCTGTTACAAATACAGAAAGGTGCATTAATTCACCATTCAGGATCAGCCTGATCAGCTCAGTTTGACCTGAACCAAGTTTATGCATGAGATCATGAAGATCTTTGCTTTTTTTTTCGATTGCCCGGATATGGTCTGGTGATGACATCCCCAGCATCTTTCTTGCTGCCGGGTTGAATAAGCTGATGGTGCCATCACTCCTGAAACATATCAGGGAAGCATTTATATGATTGATAATGAATTGGAGATACTGATAATGAACTTCCCGTTCAATTCTTGCATCACGATAAATCCGGCGTATTTCACTGAAGGTTTCTTCCAGTTCTTTGAAAGACTTTTCTTTGAACCTTGAAGTAAATGACTGGGTGAAATCATGGTGTTTCAGAGAGAGTATCAGGTTGCGGAATTCTCTGTTTGAGCGGTCTATGAAATGAAACAATTCAATCAGAAGGAACAGGATAATAACAACAGACACTCCGGTTGCGACATACCACTTTTCCTGGTTAAGCGAAAATGCCAGTGCTCCCATTGCTGCCCCGATCAGCACAACCCTGATAATTGCTTTCAGACGGAAACTTTTAGATATCATACTTTTTCATTTTCCTGTAAAGGGTTGTTCGTGCCATACCCAGATCTTCTGCGGCTCTTGTCATATTGTGCCGGTTTCTTTCAAGGGCATTCAGGATGGTCTGTCGTTCAACTTCTTCCATATTCAGGGTTTCGCTAATATGGTGCCGGCTATCAAAACGTTCGACAAGAAAATCATCCGGCTTTAGTGTCCCGGATTCACTGAGTATGATAGCACGTTCCACAATATGCTGCAGTTCTCTTACGTTTCCGGGCCAGTTATAATGAACCAGCTTCTGGTAACTGTCGCGGGAGATTTTTATTTTGCCTTTATTGTACTTCCTGGCAAAAATATTTTTAAAATGATCTGTTAGCTGAGGTATGTCAGATGTACGTTCCCTTAAAGGAGGAATCCTGATTTCAACTGTATTGATCCGGTATAACAGGTCTTCTCTGAACTGTTTCCGGCTGGCCATTTCATACAGTTGCGTGTTGGTGGCACATATCAACCGGATGTCAACCGGTATCTGCTCATTTGAACCTAAAGGTGTGATGTGTTTTTTTTCAATGGCACTCAGCAATTTGGCCTGAAGCGGTAATGAAAGGTTCCCGATCTCATCCAGGAAAAGCGTTCCTCCGGAAGCTGTCTTAAAACGTCCGGTTCTGTTTTCCTTTGCATCGGTGTAAGCTCCTTTGACATGCCCGAAAAGTTCACTCTCAAAAAGAGTTTCGGGTAATGCACCAAGATCAACAGGAACAAATATCTGTGATGCGCGTTGAGAGTTATTGTGAATGGCACGTGCAACCAGCTCCTTGCCGGTGCCATTTTCCCCGAGAAGTAAAATGTTGGCATCAGTTGAAGATACTTTCCTGATTGTTTCATATACTTTGGCCATTGCTTCTGATTCCCCTATAATCTCACTGTATTGCTGATTGATCTCCTCCTTAAGGGTGATCTGTTTCTCTTTCAGGCTAGTTATCTCTTTTCTCGATTCACTGAGTTTGTATGTACTCATGACGGTAGCCAGAAGCTTTTTATTGTCCCAGGGTTTGACAATAAAGTCAATCGCTCCTTCTTTCATTGCACGTACGGCCAGATCAATATCACCATAAGCCGTGATCATGATCACAAGTGCATCCGGATTTGCTTTCATGATCTTTCGTAACCATTCCAGCCCTTCTTTCCCACTTGTTGCACCTGCCCTGAAATTCATATCAAGAAGGATGACATCATAAATCCCTTTACTGATCCCGGAAAAAACCCGCTCCGGTTCGGTTTCCGTGTAAATCGTCCCGAAATTTTTCTTTAATACAACTTTTGTTGTTAACAGAATATCCTGATCGTCGTCAATAACTAATATTTTCCCGGAGTTAGCAGACATCTTTTAATATTAGCTTGGTTGACCTTTCAGGTCGAACAAGACCTGACAGGTCGAAATATTATCAACCTGACAGGTCGAAATATTATCAACCTGACAGGTTATGATTCAACCTGTCAGGTATAAATCTATATATCAATAAAATATTTTTCTTCTTTGAATTCCTTGATCTTAATCTCATGAAAATTTTCGAATTCCTTTTTTCCTCCAAACCACTGCAATACTTCAGCCGTATTTACAATATAATTTTTATTTGAGATTATGTCTTGATATGAGAAATAATTCCATGATTTATAATCTCTTACAAAATTATGATGAATTGGATTCCGGTGGATATAATATGTAACCTGTTTAAGTGATTCAATATCTGAAGAGATTATCCATTTTCTTTTAAAGGATTGTTCAAAGAGTTTACCATTTCTTGAATAAATTTTATTAAATGACTTTGTATAACTATTAAACAGATTGCTGAATGATTGAATAATTATTTTTTTATTATCATTTGAATATTTGCTTTTAAATTCTATTTTTATTTCAGTTATATCTTTGGTTTTTATTAATAGATGAAAATGATTTGGTAAGAAACAATATGAGTAAATTGACATTAATGGTTTAAGGAATCTTTGTAGTTTTTTAATAAAGTATTGATAATCATATTTAGTAATAAAAAGCCTCTCATTACCATTAGCACGGTTGAATATGTGGTAATAATGGTTAAATTCAAGAGGATCGTTTTTCATTTTAAGTAGTATTTTTCGACCTGACAGGTTTTGCTCAACCTGTCAGGTCTTATAAATCTTAAAATTACAAAATTTGTAGCAGGATGAAACATTTTTTGTTTCACAATGAAACATTTTTCTGTTTCAATAATCCTAATCTCAATAATTATAACTCAGATTATTAGTGATTTAAAATCATTGGTACATAAATTGAGAAATAAAAATAAATATTGCAATAATAATTGACGATTTTATTAATTTGGATTATCTAAAAAAAAAACACATTAAAAACTTATTATTATGATTGAAACAAAAGAGCTAACCAAGATTTTCCGTACGGATGAAGTTGAAACAACTGCTTTGAACAAGGTTAATCTTACCGTACAGGATGGTGAGTTTGTTGC
>CAZGOR010000238.1:0-6352 GCA_964527875.1 uncultured Bacteroides sp.
ATAAGTGTTACATGACCACCATGAAAAGCACCCATTGTTGGTACCAGCCCAATGGTTTTTCCATTCTTTTTGAATGGTCTGAGTATCTCCCGGATCTCTTCTGCCTTGCTGATAATTTTCATTTTTGAAAATTCTGGGTGCAAAGATAAAGATATTTCGAAGCCAGCCTACAGGGAATCATATAGAAATTTTTGTAATGGCGCATTGTATGTTAATAACATGTGGATAATCTGAAAATCTGAATAATTTTTAGTAATTTTGCATGAATTTTTTTCATTATGAAGCATGCCAGGGTATTGTTTGTTTCACAGGAGATAACACCTTACTTGCCTGAAACAGAGATGTCCAGAATCGGAAGATACCTGCCACAGGGTATTCAGGAAAGGGGGATGGAGATAAGAACCTTCATGCCAAAATATGGTTGTGTTAATGAACGCCGCAACCAGCTTCATGAAGTGATTCGGTTATCAGGAATGAACCTGATCATCGACGATACAGATCACCCCCTGATCATCAAGGTTGCCTCTATTCAATCAGCAAGAATGCAGGTTTATTTTATTGATAATGAAGATTATTTTCAGAGGAAATTCGTGTTGACAGATGAAAATAACAGGTACTTTGATGATAATGATGAACGATCAATTTTTTTCGCGAGAGGTGTCCTTGAAACAGTGAGAAAGCTCAGATGGTCACCCGATATCGTACATTGTCATGGATGGATGACTTCACTGATTCCTTTGTATCTGAAAAAAGCATATCAGGAGGATCCTCTATATGCCAATTCGAAAGTGATTTACTCTGTTTATAACGATTATTTTAATAATAAGCTCAATAAGGAGTTTATGGATAAAGTGATCATGGAGGGTATTACAAAGGATGATATCAGTATTCTTGAAAACCCAACCTATGAAAACCTGACCCAACTGGCATTGGATATGGCTGATGCCACTATCATTGGCAGTAAAGAAATCAATAAAAATATAATAAGATATATCAAATCCATGAATAAACCCGTTCTTGAATATAAGTCAGAAGAAGAATATATTGACGCTTACTCTGATTTTTACGATCAAATATTAACCATACGGGTTGATGAGGCCTGAGAGATCCTTTATATCTATGCTTCCCGGAAAATCCATCCTATATCTTGTTACTTTTTCCATTTTATCATTCGGTCTGTTGCTGAGATGTGACAAGGAACCTGATGATTTTGGCAGACCCCTGATACCCGATAGCATTCATGTTTTTGTTGATACAACTGAACGTATTCATTCTGTTACCATTACAGGTGATTCACTGGTAACCAATAAAAGAGCAATACAGTTATTGGGTTGCAGGACCGATCCGATGTTTGGAAACTCAATATCGGAACTGATTGCAGAAATTTCTCTCATTGAGAAAGATAGTTTTAACTTCGGGAGTAATCCTGTAGCTGATTCAGTTATATTTACTCTTTCGTTTACAGGCTATGCCGGGGATTCGAAGTCCGATATTGAGATTTTTTTATATGAATATACTGAACGGATTGAAACTGATACAAATGTTTATTCAAATAAGGATATTTCAGGCAATTATAATCCGGTTGTCCTGGGATCAGGATATGTCAATTTTGTAGATTCAGTTTTAAGGATCAATATTACAAATGAAGATTTCATACAGAAATTCTTCAATGCAGATGATTCAATATTTTCAGAATATGATAACCTGACCCAGTACGTTCGCGGCCTTTATCTTCATCCTGAAAACCATTCAACAGAAGGGGCCATATTTTATATAAATTTCAGTATGGATCCGGGGAGGTTATCTTTTTATTATTTCAATGATGATGATGACTCTTTGGATTATCATCTCTCGCTTAACCAATACAGCGGAAGATTTAGTATTTATCATCACGATTATCAGGGATTTCCTGTACATGATTTTATTTCAAACGGGAACGAGAGTGACAGCTTGGTATTTATACAATCAGCTGCCGGGGTAAATGGAATTATCCGGTTGCCCGAGCTGGAATCCTGGAAGGATTCTATGCCGGTTGCCATCAATCATGCGAAACTTATACTCAAACCTGCTGATACACTGATCACCGGTATTAGTAATAGTGATTATCCTCAATTATTGAACATGTACCTGGTGAATCCTTCAGGAGGATACAGGTACGTTTTTGATTATTTGATGGCTGAAGACACTTATGGCGGAGAATACAATACCAAGACCAACTCCTATGTATTTAATATTGGTTATCATATCCAGTCCTACCTGGATGGCAATATAGATAATTTTGATTTCATCCTGGTACCTGATAGTCCATCGGAGATTTTTAGCCGGATTATTTTGTATGGTGCTGAATTTCCCGGGAAGAACAGGATGCAAATTGAAATTGTATATACACCCTTATAAAATGTGTGGTATTGTTGGTTATATTGGTAAAAAAAACGTTTATCCTGTACTGATAAATGGTCTTAAAAGGCTGGAATACAGGGGTTATGATTCTGCTGGTCTCTCCATTCTTCATAATGGCATTAAAACATATAAGAAAAAAGGTAGAGTATCGGATCTTGAGTCCTTTGTAGCCGACAAGGATATTACCGGTAATATAGGTATTGGTCATACCCGTTGGGCTACACATGGTGAACCAACTGATCTCAATGCCCATCCTCATGGTTCGATGAACGGACTTTTTGTGATCATTCATAACGGCATCATTGAAAACTATAGTGCTCTTAAAAAAAGGCTTATAGACAGGGGGTATAAGTTTAACAGTGATACTGATACAGAAGTATTGGCAAATCTTATTGAATATATCTATTTAAAAGGGAAAGTAAATGCAGATAATGCCGTTCGGCTGGCACTTACGAAAGTTGTAGGAGCATATGGTATATTGGTGCTTTGTAAAAACGAACCTGATAAGATCATAGCTGCCCGCAAGGGAAGTCCGCTTGTTATCGGGATCGGTTCAAATGAATATTTTCTGGCTTCAGATGCAACCCCGATAGTGGAATATACCAAGAGTGTTATTTACCTTAATAATGATGATGTTGCTATCGTCAGGAAGAATGAATTGATCCTGAAAACCATTGATAATAACAAGCTGATACCAAAAGTTCAAAAACTTGACCTGGATCTTGAGAGCATTGAGAAAAGCGGATTTGACCATTTTATGCTTAAGGAAATATTTGAGCAACCACGTTCCATACAGGACACATTCAGGGGGAGGATAACTCCCGGTCTTTCCGATATTCACCTGGGAGGATTATATAGTGTGTTACCGCGTTTGGTTGATGCCAGAAGAGTCATCATTGTTGGATGCGGTACTTCCTGGCATGCCAGTCTTGTGGGGGAATATCTTTTTGAGGATCTTGCCAGAATACAGGTAGAAGTTGAATATGCATCCGAATTCAGATACCGGAATCCTCTTATTGGAAGTGAAGATGTGGTTATTGCTGTCTCTCAGAGTGGTGAAACTGCAGATACCCTGGCAGCAATACAATTGGCAAAAACAGCCGGCTCACTTGTACTTGGTATCTGTAATGTAGTGGGATCAAGTATTCCAAGAGAGACTGATGCAGGAGTATATACCCATGCCGGTCCGGAAATTGGAGTTGCTTCCACAAAAGCATTTACAGCTCAGGTAACAGTGTTAGCCATGATAGCTATGATGCTCGGGCATAAAAGGGGGTATTTGACAGATGAAAAATATAGAGAACTGATCGGGGAATTGAATGAGATACCTCAAAAAATAGAGAGGATATTATCATTTAATGATGCATTCAAACAAATAGCGGCATTGTATCAAGATGCAAATAATTTCCTTTATCTTGGGCGCGGATACTTTTTCCCGGTAGCCCTGGAAGGTGCACTCAAATTGAAAGAGATATCCTATATCCACGCAGAAGGTTATCCTGCAGCTGAAATGAAACACGGACCAATCGCCCTGATAGATAAAAATATGCCTGTGGTTGTCATTGCAGCTAAAGATAAATCATATGATAAAATTATAAGTAATATCCAGGAAGTCAAAGCAAGAAACGGGATCGTCATTGCTGTGGTCACCGAGGGTGATAAAATGATCAGAGATCTTGCCGATCATGTCCTGGAAATACCTCATGCAGATGAGGTTCTGGCTGCATTACTTGCTGTGGTTCCCCTGCAGTTGCTATCTTACCATATTGCCGTCATGAGAGGCTGTGATGTTGACCAGCCAAGAAACCTGGCAAAATCAGTTACGGTGGAATAAAAGTTTTAAACCTTTGTGCTTCTGTATGTCCTTTGTGGTTGAAATAGATACAAATCATTAAGCCTAAGCATTAAGAAATGAACTCCTGGTTTGTATATCTATGATTAGCAATTATTTGCCGTTTCTAAACTTCGGAACCAGTGGAAAAACCACCACTTAAAACTTCATATTCCACCATTTTAACGTTCATTTTGATCATATCCAGTTTTTGAAGAGCCCACACCATAATCGGTCCATCGAAATGTGTACGCTCCCAGCTTTCCTGGTAATCTTCATATTGTGTGTCGTCGACATCTAAAATTTCATCCAGGTTAAATGGGAAATCTTTTAAATTTAAATTCTCAACATACTCTTTGTATTCCTCAATCTGGTTTTTTAACAGTGATGCTTTGTCTGTTTTTAAGAGTGCGACGGGTGCAAGTGAAGTTTTATCCTTCCCCAATAATTGCGGTGTGTTTATATCACCGGTCTCTGAAATGCAGAACTCATTATTAAAACCTTCACCATTCACAAGAGAATACCTCATTTCATCAATTAAATTGCATAGTTCTTTTGTCCTGTTTTTAAAATCTGCAACCTGTTGGGCATCCAATGAGATAGCTTGTGATGAAGATAGGTTTTCATATAATTCTTTATTTCTTTCCTTTAATACACTGGTTATTTGATTGGTTGCCCGGTTGGTCAGAACGGCATAATTTATGATATTTTTGCTAACCCCTAAAGATAAAAATGCATCCATCATGCCCACAAAAACCAGCAGGAATAAGATTGCAATCAATTTGGTAATATCCTTGTTTGTTGATTTGTTATAATAGTATATATAAGCAGGGAGGAAAATGATAAATGGAGCTATCAAACCAACCGTGATGAGAATACCGGCCCCCGGCCAGTGAAGGATTTTGAATAATGCTGCAGCAAAGCATATAATCAGCGTGATCAATATACTGACATATAGATAACCATCCTTTTTCTCCTTTGAATAATTGTTCCATAAAGCAAGCGGCAGGAAAAATAATGTAAAAAAAGCGATTGACACCATCAATAAAATGCTTGCCCCCGCTAAGTGATTAATTTTAAACAATGCTCCGATCGTTAATATGATGGCACTGATGACTCCTGATATATAAATTGAATTTTTCATTTTTATTGATTTTAAGGTTATTCGTTTATTTCTGTTGATACATACGCTGTTTCCCCGCTTCGGGAATTGTGTGTAACGTATTGAATCAATTCCGATTCGGTTAATCTGATCCGTAACTGGTAGTTTGTTAAAATATCCAGTACGGTAACCGGGATCACATATTCAAAATAATATTCTTCCCATCCCTGAATCCCGGAATCAGGTGAATCTGCCGGAACATCAAAATCAATCAGTCTGTCAATTCTTTCAGTTATTTCCCTGTCATCAACCAGGGTCTTTGCATATGATTTATACCCGGATAATTTTGATTTCAATTCATAGGCTTTCCCGTTCGATTCTTCACCGCACATGAACAATGACGATTTCCTGAAATCAGTAGGATCAGGAATTTGTGTTAATATCATATTCTCATTGTCTGTTGAACTGAGCTCTGAATCTGCAGTGATGAATTTAATCAAGTCGGATTTTACTTCATCGATATAGTCTATCATTTGGTTAGTCCGGTCCTGAACTTCTTTCAACTTACTCATCTCATCCGCGGTTCTTCCAGTAAGCAAATAAAGATTTGAATTCTTTTTTCCCATTTGATTATTTAATATTGTCAGATTCTTGTGATTGTAGATGAAATCGGCGATGTGATTTCTTGAGATGTTCAGATTGAAGAGTGTGGTTGTCAAAATGAACCACAAAAGACCGACGATCAGAAAGATGAAATTAAAACTAACATGTTTTTCTTCCTTATATACCTTAATGGTATAATAAGGAAGGAAGGTACCTACCAGTATTATAGCTCCAAAGAAAAACATTATACTGGCTCCGGGCCAGTGCATGATTTTTAAAAGAAGGCCTGCCAGATATATCATTCCTGCTATGACACCAATGGTATAAACAGGATTTAAATCCCTTCTTCTGGAATCTTTGATTAGAACATAAAGCAACGTTGGTAAAAACAAAAGGACTGTTGCAGCAATACCGAT
>CAZGOR010000239.1:0-4118 GCA_964527875.1 uncultured Bacteroides sp.
AAGAACGCAAAGAAAACATCAAGTCCGCAAAGATCATATCACTGTTAATCAGAGCTTTGCGATCCCTGCCTGCGTGCCGTGCGCCTACGCTGAAGCTTCAGCGCAAGCGTAAGCACTTCAGCAGGCAGGTTTGCGAGAACTTTGCGTACTTTGCGAGAAGCCTTAAAATGAAGTTGTGATACTGCCCCACAATAAATCCGAAACCATGGTAATTTTTATTGATCCATAAATGTTAACAACATTTGAAAATATTATAAATGTCACGCAACTAAATTAATCTCCTTTTCATCTTTTAATAAAATTCAAACAAACATGTTCTGTGATCCTTCGTTGATAACCTGTATATATCTTATTGCAAATATTTTGGAAAATTTAGAGTACGAACCATTTTTAGAATATTTATCACATAAACAGAATATAACTAATTAACTCAAGTTGGCAGTTGCAAGTTATAGATTGTAAGTTATTAAATATCAATGTATTGTAACAAACACACTAAATATAAATAATGATGTAAACTAATTTAAATTAAATTAATGCTCTGATTTATAACTTATTAACAAATAACGTATAACATATAACATATAACGTATAACCAGCAACTTAGGTTAATTATATTAAATGGAATTGGAATGAAATTCAGAAAACCTATCAACAGATTCATATTGATTAGTTTAGCAGTCCTAATTACATTAATAGTCAGCAAATGTGAAGGGGATGACAGATTTTACAGGCCAAACCTGCCGGAAAAGCTTTGCTGCATATGAATTATTGATCTTGATGACACCATACTCCGCCATATCTCATTTGAAAAATCATGTCAGATTGAATATCCCGAGGAAGTAAACGATTCGCTGAGGGAATTCTCATTTGCCATTTCATCTTCCGGCGGGGACTTATTCAGCTATCACAGTGATTCGACAATTAAATACATAAAGGATTTGAAAATCCTCAATAGTGTTACATTTAATCCCGGGGAAAAATATTATCTCAGGGCAAAAGAGAAAGACACTCCTGAAATTTTGGCAGAAGTCGTTGTTCCTGAACCTCCTCCAGAACCTACCTTGATTTCAATTAACAGAGAAATAACCACATTATCTGAACCTGAGGAATGCACCGGAATCACTACAGTCAAATCCGCTGTGATGAGCTTTTCTTTTATAAACAACAGTGAATCAAACCAATACTATGCCCTGTTATTAGAAGGTACAGGATTTAGCTGGAGTGATCTTTATATCCCATTTACAGGATTATTGGATTTTTCTGTAAGGTATTGCAACACCCCTGTTTTCTTTGCTGTCATGCACGGTTTAAAAATGTTTCGTTATGATTGTAATGATCATCATATATCAGTTATAAAATCTCCGGTTTTTGCATATTTTATTGATGGCAGTAAAATCCCTGATAATAAATGCCATATCACACTTTCGATTCAATATGATGACGCATATTGCGTTTATAGTTTCTTTAAATCTTTTCGAATAAAACTATTGTCTATACCTAAAGACATGTATTTTTTTGAAAAAAGCCTTTATACCTATGAAAAAACCTCAGGAGATCCGTTCACGGAACCAATATACCTTGAAGGAAATATTATAGGAGGAAATGGAGTTTTTGCATTATGCAGAAGCAGTGAACTCAATGTTCATTAAATATTTCTCCCTGGTATTAAAAAGATAGCTGCTTCATCGTGTTTACTATTTCAGGATATTCACTATAAAATCACCGTTTATTTTATCGTTTGTTGAAAATAATTATCCAAATGACAATATCCGGGCACCAAAAATAATGCTAAAAAATACAGGAGTTTATCATAAAAATCGCGGGTTTTACTCTTAAATTCCACTGTTTCATACTTTCGAATGTTCTTGTATCACATAATAACTTGCATTTGGATCATTAATTTCTTAAATTGTATTTAAGAATACATCACTTTTAAGAATAAAAAAATAACGCCCATTTTATGGTTTATACAGAACAAAAATTATTGAAAATATTAATCTTGATCAACAAGGAAAGGAAATAAAAGGGGCAATAAGTAGATCTATATTTTGTTTTACACTTTACTAGGATCTAATTAAATGATAACTTAAGAATAAAAAGTATTTTAATGTTAATTTATGAGAAGACTATTCATTATAATGGTCCTTTTCTTTTCACTCACCAATAATCATCAATTCCTATGTGCTCAGAATGATGATAATCAAGTAATCGCTGGCAGAATATATGCTGATTATATTCATACAAATCATGTTAGTTGGGGTAATAGCAACGATTACTCATTCGATCTAAGCATTATTTATGGTCGTATCCAGGATAAAAATTTATTACCATTAATCAGAAGAATTGAAGTACTGACAAATCAACTTAGTCCGAATCTGTATTTAATAGGAATTAAGGTTGATTTCGCACCCAGGTTTTCTTTTACTGAAGTTTTCGTTAGGAAATATTATAGTATTCGCTTTAATCCTTTTTTCAGAATATATTCTGCATACAACATTTTTCTGGAAACAGGCTTAGGCTTGAATTTTGACTGGTGGACCATTTACGAGCCTAATCCTCAAGGTAACAGTATTTATATTCCAAAGGCTAAAACCATAAATTATTTTATTGAAGGCGGAATTGGATATAAGATTAAACTGTCGGACAAAGTATCACTTGAACCTGTGATTCTGTACCGTTATTTAGATGATATTAAGTCCAACGAAAAATATGGGATTATTGATGCAGGAAACAAAAGCAAAGGTCTCTTTCCATATATATCATTAAACTATTATTTCTAAAGAAACACTAAATGAGATTTCTCACCAAAATTATTGCCTTAGTCGTCATTGTCCAGCTGATATATAAGGACAATATATATTCTCAGGATCATAACTACCCTAAATCAAGCATTCTAATAACCGGAGGTATGGATGCAGGATTTTTTCATAAGGAATCAAATAACAGAAATGAATCATTATTTAATTTAATCCTGGGAATTGGTTATGCAATTAACAGTAAAAATATAATTGGGATAAATCTTGATTATA
The DNA here is from genome assembly GCA_964527875.1 of uncultured Bacteroides sp. GTDB lineage: Bacteria > Bacteroidota > Bacteroidia > Bacteroidales > SM23-62 > LJUQ01. Next base: position 3,033 of record CAZGOR010000239.1, read on the forward strand.
TATTTGAAGGTGTTCATACTCAGGATTACACTATACATGAATCAGAACTCTTTTCTGGATTATTCTATAGCAGATTCATTTCAAATGGTATTCATCTGAATCTTAACATGGCTTTAACCAGGAGCTATGAAATCCGTGAAGAAGGAAGAAGTATTGAGACTGATGTAACTGACTTTTTAAAATTAAAGTACGGAGGAGGAATAGGTAAAACAATTTTCTTTAATGAGAATATGGCTATTAATATTGATTTAATGTTAAATCGTCAGATTCATTATATAGAAAAATTTTTTCCTGATTTCGGTAATATGAAATATCTTAATATTAGTTTCAAAGCTGATATCATTTTTTATTTCACTATAATTAACCAATAAACTTTATCAAAATGAATAATGTAAAATTGCTTTTATTCTTTTGGATATTACAATCAACAGTATTACTCCAAAGGGTATATTCTGACTGTGATGATTGTGATATTTCAGCTAGTACTATAATTGTACCTGTTGGGTGTTATCCAGAAACTTGGGATACATATTTACACCCAAGAACCAATAGCATTGAGTTTGATAATTTATACGGTCATGTGTATTATAATTTCACACTCACCCAGATTAGTGGCGATCTTAATATCGAGAATCTCCAAATGTACCAACCAGGGATAGATGACGGATTTGCATATATATCCGATAATATTTTTTATTCTAATCAAGCAGTTTGGGGTTCAATGAGTGTCTATTTTGAAATCCCAGAAGAAGATCTGCATCCAGCCGATCAGGCCTTGATAGAATATAAATGGAGATGTGGTAATATAGATGATTGGGGAGACTGGCATACCCATACTTTCATAATTAGACCTGAACAACCTACTATAACAGGATCAGGTCCAGTATGTTATTCTGGCTCAAAAACTTTTACAATTTCAAATATCCCCGATAATGTTAGTAGTCTCTCATTTGATGTCAGTTCTAATCTTCAAATCGTCGGGTATACATCAACCTCAGTGACTGTTAGAGCTAAATATTCATATTCTCAGGGTGAAGGTTGGATTAGGCCAAAGTATAATATGGATTGTAACCATACCTTAAATTG
>CAZGOR010000239.1:4128-6328 GCA_964527875.1 uncultured Bacteroides sp.
ATTGTGCTAAAAAATATGTCTGGGCCGGAAAACCCGATGTTCCAGAAATCCTTGGTGATGATGAACTTAACCGCTTTGATTTCGCATGGTATTTTTTAGACTCAGAAAGCAAACGATGGGGAGATTTTAATTGGTCTGCTTCAGGACATTTTTCAATAAAATCAATAACGAATGGGCAAAAATTGCAAGTCCAGGCCATCCAACCAGGATTTGGCTGGATATATTGTGATGTATCAAATGCTTGTGGTACAACACCAGGACAAAAATTAGTTGAAATTTCGAGTGGCAGAGGATTAATGATTAATCCAAACCCGGCCGATACTTATCTGGTAATTGATATTTATGAGGAAGAAATGAATGTCTCTGAATTAAATCCTGAGGACAATTACGTGTTGAGAATGTTTGATAAAACAGGTATGATCAGATATACAGATCAAATTAAGGAATTTCCATATAGAATCAATACAAGTAATCTATCGGAAGGTTTGTATATTATACAGCTTATTTATGAAGGCGAAAATTTTTCAATACAAGTTGTTATCGAGCATTAATTCATTATCAATAAACGAATCAGGAATAGCCTGTACAATAGTTGCAGGCTATTTTTTTCTCCAGGGTCCGGGATTCCGGTCATGTTTTTCAAATAACCGGATCAAGGGCAGGCAGGTGTGAGAAAAATAACTGACATATCAATCACAGATATTAAAATAGAGTTACAACCTCAGATTCGGACTTTACTACCAATTACTCACACCCTCACTCACACACACCAGGAACCAGCAACCAGTTTTATCCGCCGAAACGAAGTGAAGGTGGGCAACCAGGAACCAAATATCCTCATATCTCCAGAACAAGCTTTTCTATCACCTCCGGGTAGTGCTTATATTCCAGCTGATGTATTCTTTGTGCCAGTGATTCCGGAGTATCATCCGGCAGCACTTCACATTTTGCCTGAAAAATTATGGCACCTTCGTCATATTTCTCATTGACATAATGGATTGAAATACCCGATTCTTTATCGCCATTATCGAGGACTGCCTGGTGAACATGTATCCCGTACATTCCCTTACCACCATATTTCGGTAACAGGGCCGGATGAATATTGATGATCTTCCGCGGATAAGCCCTGATCAGGTAAACAGGGATAAGCCATAAAAAGCCTGCCAGCACGATGAAATCAATCTCATTCTCCTGCAATATCCTGAGTACTTCACCACTTTCATAAAATGTTTGCCTGTCGAAAACCACGGCAGGTATATTAAACTGTTCCGCGCGTACCAGTACATAGGCATCTTTCTTGTTTGAAAGTATCATAGATACTGCAATAGATGTATGTCCGGTAAAATATTCAATGATTCTTTGAGCATTGGTACCGGATCCTGATGCAAATATTGCTATCTTCCTCTTTTCCATTAATTTATGTATTTTTTAATGAAAGTCAAAAAGCCTGCATAAAGCAATTATTTTTTTAAAATTGACTAAAAGAAAACAAAAAATTTTATTTTTACGAGAAGAAAAATGTAATTTGTTTGTTTTTACATAAGAATTACATTTCTTTGCACGAACGTTTTTTGTTAACATTAAGTTAAATTAAAATTTACTCTTATGGCAGACATTGCATCCAGAGTTAAAGCAATTATCGTTGACAAATTAGGTGTCGATGAAAGCGAAGTCACACCCGAGTCCAGTTTTACAAATGATCTCGGAGCAGACTCGCTCGACACTGTTGAATTAATCATGGAATTTGAAAAGGAATTCAATATCGGGATTCCTGATGATCAAGCTGAAAGCATTAGCACTGTAGGTGAAGCTATTAAATATATTGAAGAAAACGCTAAGTAATTTCTTCTAATCCTCTCAATCATGGAATTCAGACGGGTCGTTGTGACAGGACTCGGTGCTGTCACCCCTTTGGGTAACAATATTAAGGAATATTGGGAGGGTCTCAAAAACGGTACGAGTGGTTCCGATTGGATAACTCATTTCAATCCGGAAAACCACAAAACGAAATTTGCTTGTGAAGTTAAAAACTTCGATTCCACCCAGCATTTCGACCGGAGAGATCTCAGAGGTTTAGATCTTTTTTCCCAGTATGCTCTCGTGGCTGCAGAAGAAGCTGTCATTGACGCTGGTCTTGTTCCGGAGCAACTGGATGTTAACAGGGTTGGTGTGATCTGGACTTCAGGGGTAGGAGGACTGA
>CAZGOR010000240.1:0-6325 GCA_964527875.1 uncultured Bacteroides sp.
ATTCCAACGACATGTAGGGTGACAGAAAAGTCCGGTTTCCAACCGGACATATTCCGGAAACGTTAGAGAATGTCGGGATTGCTAACCCGTATTATTTGGTTTCGCGCCTTAAAAACTACCAAAATATTATTTATATATGCGAAAAAAGGTATATGTTAATAAAAAATATTATATTTTTATAAAATTACCATAAAATATAGTAGGTAAATTAATAAATATATATACTTTTGGCATTTTAATAATTAATCCTAATTAAAATGGCAACATTAAGGTTTCATGCTTTGCAGGAGGTACTCAGGAGGCAGCCTGTAGCTTTTGAATATCCTTCAAATAAAATTTCCGATTATTTCGGTTGCAATGTATTTGATTTGCAAAAAATGCAAAAATATTTATCAAGTGAAGCTTTTAAGAGTGTTCAGCTTGCCATACAAAAAGGGACAAGGATCGACAAAAAGATGGCTGAAGAGGTAGCTGCAGGCATGAAGGCATGGGCTACAGAACGTGGTGTAACGCATTACACGCACTGGTTTCATCCGCTCACTGATGCGACGGCTGAGAAGCATGATGCTTTTATTGAATTATCTGATAATGGTCTGTTAATTGAAAATTTTTCAGGAAGTGAACTGGTGCAGCAGGAACCTGATGCATCCAGTTTTCCCAGCGGAGGTTTGAGAAATACCTTTGAAGCAAGGGGATATACAGCGTGGGATCCGACATCCCCTGCCTTCATTATAGGAAATACACTCAGTATCCCCACAGTTTTCATTTCTTATACCGGTGAAGCTCTCGATCATAAAACACCACTGCTCAGATCACTCCAGATTCTGGATAAAGCAGCCACAGATGTTTGTATGTATTTCGACAGAAGGGTTTCCCGTGTTATTTCAACGCTAGGCTGGGAACAGGAATATTTTCTTGTCGATAGTGCCCTGTATCATGCTCGTCCGGATCTTGTCCTGACTGATCGTACACTGATGGGACATGCTTCGGCTCGTGACCAGCAACTGGAGGATCATTATTTCAGCTCCATACCTGAAAGGGTTTCAAATTATATGAAAGATTTTGAAATTGAAGCATACAAACTTGGAATCCCAATAAAAACAAGGCATAATGAAGTTGCTCCAAACCAGTTTGAATGTGCTTCGATATTTGAAGAGGCAAATCTTGCAATAGATCATAATCTTCTGGTGATGGACCTGATGAAGAGAGTGGCACAAAAGCATAATTTCAGGGTGATTTTTCATGAGAAACCATTCAAGGATATTAATGGTTCAGGAAAACATAGTAACTGGTCACTTGCCACTGATACCGGTATCAATCTCCTTGCACCGGGAAAAACACCGAGGTCAAACCTGATGTTTTTAACTTTTCTCGTCAATACAATCAAAGCAGTATATAATCATACAGATCTCATAAGGGCAAGCATTTCAACTCCAGGTAATATTTACCGTCTGGGTGCCAATGAAGCACCTCCGGCAATCATTTCAGTGTTTCTTGGGCAGACAGTTTCGAGAATGCTTGAAATGATCGAGCAAAATGTTACCGATCGTAAAATGACACCTGCGGAGAAAATCGAGATTAAGTTAAATATTGGGAAGATCCCGAGAATATTGATTGATAATACAGACAGAAACCGAACTTCTCCTTTTGCATTTACAGGTAATCGTTTTGAATTCAGGGCAGTTGGAGCGTCTGCTAACATTGCCGGCTCACTTATTACACTTAATGCAGCCGTCACACAGCAACTTATTTTGTTTAAAAAAGAAGTGGATGGGCTTATCAGGAAAAGAGTTAAAAAAGATGAAGCGATTTTCCAGATTCTCAGGAAATACATCATTGAATCAAAACCTATTCGTTTTGAAGGTAATAATTATAGTGAGAAATGGTTGTTGGAAGCCGGGGAAAGAGGATTGCAAAACATCACAAGTATCCCTGAATCACTTTCGGATTATCTGTCAGAGAAATCCGTGAAACTGTTTACTCAAACCAGTGTGCTCGACAGGAAAGAACTGGATGCCAGGACAGAAGTTAGACTGGAAATGTTTACAAAAAAAGTGCAAATTGAAGCACGCGTACTTGGTGACCTTGCCATTAACCATATCCTTCCAACGGCTATCCGTTATCAGAGCGAATTATCCGAGAATATCCTGAGATTGAAAGAGATCTTCAGTGAACAGGAGTTTAAGAAAATAGCTTCTGCAAGGATTGAAAGGATCAAAGAAATCTCTAATCATATCAGTGTAGTTAAATTAAAAGTTAAGCAAATGGTTGAGGAAAGAAAAAAGGCTAACAAAGTTGATGACACATGGGAAAAAGCTAAATTATACAGCAAAAATGTTTTTCCGTATCTTGATGATATCCGATACCATATTGATAAACTTGAATTAATTGTGGATAATGATATCTGGCCTTTACCCAAGTACAGGGAACTACTTTTTACACGGTAATAAATACCTACGCGTTATGCGATTAAAAAAGCTATGTAATTGAATCATATATTTTTTTGTAGAGCCCCGAGTGCTCGGGGCTCTACAAATTCCTCATTATCAACATCGTCGGTTCAATCGCACAACGCGTTAAATACCTGTTATTTCTTTTCAGGATATATTATTTTCATGACTTTTGCGTTTGATAATATTAACTTACTTTTAAAAAGGGAAAATCACTAATTTTGTATCAGTAAAATCTGATAAGTCATGAAATATACTTCATATCTTCTGATCATATCTTTGTTATGTTTTTTACCGGATGGGCTTATGGGCCAGAGAAGGGATAGAACAGAAAAGGCCCGGGCTGCATATGAAGCAGGTGAATATGCTATTGCTGCCGATTTGTTTAAAGATGCCTATAATAAGGTTTCTGACAGGGAAGTAAAAAACGAGATCATTTTTCTTATTGCTGAATGTTACAGGATTACCGATGCACCTCGAAAAGCTGAGATCAGATATAAACAGGCAATTCAAAAAGAATATCCCAATCCTATTATCTATCTGCGTTACGCGGATGCCCTCAAAATGAACGAAGATTATGAGGATGCGCTTGAACAATATCAGAAATACAAAGAACTTGTTCCGGATGACCCACGCGGGAATGAGGGCATTCAGAGTTGTGAACTGGCCCTGGAATGGATGGAAAATCCAACCAACTATGAGGTGGAGAACATGAAATACTTCAACTCCCGTGATAAAGATTTTAGTCCCTTTTATGCCAGTGATGATTACCAGATTGTCTATTTTACCTCTTCAAGAGAAGAAGCTACAGGTAATGACATCCATGGAGCGACAGAAGAAAATTTTTCTGATATTTTTCAATCAAGAATGGATAGAAAGGGAAAATGGAGTGTACCAATTCCACTGGATGAAAATATCAATACTGAATTTGAAGAGGGCACACCGGTGTTAAGTGATGATTATTCAACAATGTATTTTACCCGTTGCAGTATCAATAAAAATAAAAACCTGGGTTGTCAGATTTATACATCTACCAGGCAGGGCGATACATGGACTGAAGCAAAACCGATGAAGATTGCTGATGATAGTGTCATCATTGCCCATCCCGCCATTTCCACGGATGAGTTAACAATGTATTTTGTTTCTAATATGCCTGAAGGAATTGGTCGCAAAGATTTATGGAAAGTAACAAGGAGTACTCCGGGTGACGAATGGAGTGAACCCGAAAACCTTGGACCGGAAATTAATACTGTTGATGATGAAATGTTTCCTTTTTTACATCCTGATGGGACACTTTATTTTGCATCCGATGGAAGGATAGGGATGGGAGGTCTCGATATCTTTATGGCCAGACAAAATGAAGATGGTTCCTGGAAGGTCGAAAACATGAGATATCCAATTAATTCTTCAGCTGATGATTTCGGGATTGTTTTTGAAAAGGAAATGGAGCGGGGTTATTTCAGCTCCTCACGTAAGGGTCACGGGAATGATGAGATCTATTCTTTTGTCCTTCCACCACTTAAATTCAATGTGATTGGTGAAGTAAGAGATGATAAATCAGATGAATTATTAGACAATGCATCCGTAAAATCAATTGGCAGTGACGGTGTTACTCTCGAAACAACCACAGATGAAGAAGGCTCTTTCAGGTTTATGCTTAAACCCAATACCGACTATGTCTTTGTTGCTTCCAGAGTTGGTTATCTGAACGGTAAAGCAAGAGAAACAACAAAGGGTCTTGACCAGAGTACGGATATCAGAACCATCATTTATTTGTCAAACATTGCTGAAGCCATTGAACTGTCGAACAGTGATGTTTTTTATGATTTTGCCAAATGGGACCTGAGACCTGAAGCAATGGTTTCACTTGACCAATTGATTGAAACTCTGAACGATAATCCCACAGTCACCATAGAATTAATGTCACATACAGACTCAAGAGGTTCGGATGAAGATAATATAGAACTTTCTCAAAAACGGGCCCAGTCTGTTGTTGATTATCTTATATTAAAAGGTATCGATCCTGTACGTTTATCTGCAAAAGGATATGGAGAATCAACGCCGAAAATAATCTCTAAACGAACCAGTGAACAATATAGCTTCCTGAGGGATGGAGTTACGCTTACGGAATCATTTATCAACAGCCTGCCAACTTTGGAACAACGTGAAATAGCACATCAGCTAAACCGTCGTACAGAATTCAGAGTACTGCGGACCGATTACAAACCGTCAACAGAATAATGCAAAAATCAAGGTACAATCAGAGAGGCGTTTCTTCTTCGAAGGAAGATGTTTATCATGCTATCAAACGATTGGATAAAGGTTTGTTTCCGGGTGCGTTTTGTAAGATTGTTCCGGATATCCTTTCAGGTAGTGAAGATCATTGTATGATCGTTCATGCCGATGGCGCCGGCACGAAATCATCACTTGCTTATATCTACTGGAAAGAAACAGGGGATATGTCTGTATGGCATGGAATTGCCCAGGATGCAGTGGTTATGAATACAGATGACCTTCTCTGTGCCGGTGCAACAAGTCAAATCCTGGTTTCATCAACAATTGGAAGAAACAAGACAAAAATTCCGGGAGAGGTTATTTCTGAGATCATTGATGGTACAGAAAAATTCCTCGAAATGTTGCGAGCCCATGGAATAAATATTGTGTATGCAGGTGGTGAAACAGCCGATGTAGGAGACCTGGTCAGGACCATTATTGTTGATGCTACTGTAACATGCCGAATGAAACGTGCTGATGTCATTGAGAATCACATCAGGGCAGGTGATGTGATAGTCGGACTTTCATCCTCAGGCAAGGCTGAATATGAAAACGATTATAACAGCGGGATCGGTAGCAATGGCCTGACATCTGCCCGGCATGATGTGTTTAATAAAAAAATAGCCGCAAAATATCCTGAAAGTTATGATCATGATATGCCGGAAAACCTGGTCTATAGTGGCTCGATGAACCTTGCTGATAAAGTTCCGGGGACCAATACTGATGCGGGAAAACTCTTGTTATCCCCGACCCGGACATATGCTCCTGTTATCGGAGAGGTGTTAAATGAATACCGCCGGGAGATACATGGGATGGTTCATTGTTCGGGAGGAGGACAGACAAAGGTGCTTAAATGTATTGACCATATACATGTTATTAAAGATAATCTGTTTCCTCTACCTCCCGTTTTCAAACTGATCCATGACCTTTCAGACACTGTTTGGAAAGAAATGTACCAGGTCTTTAATATGGGACACCGCTTTGAAATCTATACAGAGCCTTCCCCTGCTGAAGATATTATCGCCATTGCCCATAGTTATGGTGTCGATGCAAAAATAATTGGCAGGACTGAAGCTTCGAAAAAAAATGAATTAACAATCAAATCTGAATTCGGGGATTTTAACTACAGCTGAGTTTAAAGTTATTTTTTTAATACTCATCCAATGACTTCAAGTCATCAGATGAGTGATATTAAGATTTTTAATAACTTTGCACACTGCAAAAACGGAAGGGATAATGAGTAAAAATCTGATACTGGAGAAGCTGGAAGGTGTCAAAAATCGTTTCGAGGAAGTCGGAAAGCTGATCACTCAGCCGGATGTGATTTCTGACATGAAAAGGTACATTCGTCTGAATAAGGAATATAAGGATCTTGAGCCAATCATTGCCGCTTATAAGCGATATAAGAACCTGTTGAGCAATATCTCATCTGCAAAGGAAATGCTTGCTGAAGAGAAAGATGAAGAATTGAGAGAGATGGCAAAAGCCGAACTGGAAGAATTGACGGAAAAAATTGCTCCTCATGAGAATGAAATTAAACTCCTGTTGCTTCCTGCGGATCCACAGGATGATAAAAATGCTATTCTGGAAATCAGGGCAGG
>CAZGOR010000241.1:0-6317 GCA_964527875.1 uncultured Bacteroides sp.
TTCTTCATATCAGCTCCGTCACTCCCGGCATTGCCACCGGCATATCAGGCAAATCACCAAATTCCATTTCACCCGGGTTTAAATCGAGTTTCGATTCATTCATGGCCCAGTCCCATTTCAGGGCACGCCCTGTATAGGCACTCATTCTTCCCAGAATCGCTGTCATGGTGCTCTCGGCAACCTGGCGGCCTTCATTGATGGGTTTGCTATTACGAATACTATCGATCATTTCAGTATATTCGAGCACAGAAGGATTTGGTTGTTCTCCCTCAAACTGCCATGGATTTGATCCTTTGATAATTCCGTTTCCTGAAACAAGATGAACTGATCCCTGCGTACCTGTAACCCTCTCGTCGTTGCGAGATGTTAGGTTGTCGATCTGGGCACCGATATATTCGATCCGCACATCATTAGGATATTCATATTCCAATGCAAAATGATCATATACATTACCATATTCCGGTTCGGTCCTCACCTGACGGCCGCCAACACCCATACAGCTTACCGGATGTGACTGCATTATCCAGTTCATGACATCCAGATTATGAATGTGCATTTCTGTAATAAAATCACCCGATAACCAGGTCCAGAAGAGCCAACGCCGAAGGTGGTATTCCATATCAGAACATTCCGGCTTTCTGTTTTTTTCTTCAACCCTCCAATCACGCATGGCACCTCCGCAACGCACAACCTGACCGCCGGTAATATCACCAATATCGCCACTATGGATACGGTTGATTGTTTCACGATAAGATTGCCGCCTGCGGGATTGTGTGCCGGCAACCAGGGTCAGTCCTTTTTTTGAAGCCATATCTGAACTCTCGATAACAGACCGTACACCAACGGGATCGACAGCAACCGGTTTTTCCATAAAGACATGCTTTCCGGCTTCAACTGCTTCACGAAGATGTTTTGGCCTGAAAAACGGTAACGACGTAAGGATAACCATATCCACATCACAGGCAATTACATTTTTGTAGGCATCAAAACCAACAAAAGTTGTTTCAGGAGTAACCTTGTAAATATCTTTAACGGATAAACCGCGTTTCTGCAGGTTTGTTTTTATTCTTTCCGGAGCTGACCTTATATGATCCTCAAATACATCACCCATGGCTACCAGTTCTATTCCCGGTGATGATTCAGCACAATCGATAATACCTGCGCCGGTGCCACGTCCCCCACAACCGATCAGTCCAACTTTGATTTTATCCGGACTTTTACGATATATTATCCCACCCGGGATCAGCATGGCTGCTGCACTACCCTGCACGGATGTTTTGATAAAATTTCTGCGGGTTAACTGATTTTTTGTTTTGCCAGTTTTTTTATTCATGTCTCCTCCTTTGAATTTTTTATAATTATATAGTAATAAATGCGGTTTTAAAAATGAAATATGTTATTCTTTTTAAGAATCTTTATCATTTTGTTTCTAATTTACAAAAAATATATATGCTTCAACTAAAATTTTTCCATTCCGATATGCATTAGTATTTATACTCACCGGTTTACTGACTATCACCCGATGAATTGTGTATCTGTGATGTTATTGAATGTCCAGGTTGAAAAGCCAGGCTCTACAGGTCGTCACCACACATAGCAATAAGGGGTTGTGTCACAATTCTTTGAGTGGCATCTTTATGCTCTTTCAAGTTCAATTGTTAATTCCGCCCCGGTATCCGCGAGTACAGAAGTATTTTTCTGCCATGAATCATTCTCTTTCCCGTCCGATTGGCAATCGGACCAACTTCAAAAAAGGAGTTGTGACACAACTCCCACCAACAGAATAAAAATTTAATGGTTGGCTGACTTTCAGTTGACCAATTTTTCTATTATCAGAGGCTTGTAGAAACCGGTTTTCCAACCGGGACACAACAACCGTTGATATTATCTTCATAACTTAGCTCTTATGAGAAACACCCGATAAATTAATTACCAAGAAACCACACCATCATTAAAGGTTTGACAAAATATCCTCCCAACGCAACCTATTATAACACAATTGCATCTTTTTAATAGTTAGGTTCAAGTGATTAAGAATCTTTTTTTCGAACTTGATCTTTCAGGTATTGTAAATCGTTTTTCCATCAATGAAGAATTTATTTCCATACATAATTATAGCAGGAGTTTTCTTTCTGGTTGGCTGTTCAGATGAACATCAAATCCTTCCGGAGGACGATCTGGTTATTCCCAATGATACATTTGCGTTTTACATCATTGAGGGATTTCAGGAATATATTGATCTGAACACAATTACTGTTGATTCAATCAAGCAGTTTGGGAATAAGATAATAGATTATCAATATATTGTTAGTTATGATACATCTGATTTTGTATTCGAAATAGTTGGTGTAGGTAAAGAACACGTTGATAGCTTATTGTTAGCGAGATATGCCCGGCGTTATCCTTTGGCAGCAATATCTAAAGGACAAATTCTTTTTTACGCATACCTAAATCACCCCGCATTATCAAGTATGCCTAATTATTATTACTTCGAGCCATATACTTTGCAGCCTTGGTCAAAGGGATACTTGTATTTCTGTCTCACGCCCTTTGCTGATATTCCAGTAGATCAAGATCAACGTTTGGATTCTACAATGCTTCAAATATTCGCGAGTGATAATAAACTGATATAATTATCCTCACCAGCACCTAACAATTAATATAAAAAAATAGGCGTGATAGTAGTAAACCAAGAATTGTAACCTACTTTAACCTTTGAATAACATGATTGTAACGTGCAACATAATCGTCTACTTTTCATATACTTACCGTTAGCGGAAAGCTGTAATAAAAAAATGAAAAACGTTAAAAATTATTCACTTTTATTTAAATTAACTTTATTGACAACCGTTATTTTGATTAGTTGTGGCAAAGAAGATTTCAATAATAAAATATTAATTCGCGATGGGTATTATACTGGATATTTTGCTTACTCAGGCGACACCATATGGGAAGCTATTAGTTTTAAAGAAGATACATTTAAAGAAGTTCCTTCAGGCGGACTCCCCATGGATATGCAGAAATTTCCATGTATAGTTGAAGGATTATATAACATAAAGAATGGAAATATAAATTTTAATGTATATAAATATCCGTCATTTGATAAGTATCCACCACCTTATGAACTTTGTGATTCAGATATTTATCTATGTGGTGATTATACGATAGAAATCTCTAAAGAAGAAATTTTTTTTTGGAAAGGGGGAGGTAATTTCATCCAAACTTATAAACTTAAGCTGAAATATTGAAAAAAATAAAATCCTTACTCAATTATTCTTATTATGTATTAATAACCTGCTGTGAAAATGAGAATTCTTATGATACAGGTAAGGTATTGTTTTGTACAAATTCAATGTTAATAAATTGTCCCTTTAGTATTGATATATATTTTAATAACGATTATTGTGGAACATTGACAGCTGCTTCAACTTATTACCAGACTGGTTGCAGTTGTAATGATTCTTTTCCGATCGGTTTAATTATTGAAAAAAAAATCGGACTATATAACTATTTTGCAATAGAGACAGACTGTAAAGGGAGTAACAGGAAAAATAGTTGGACAGGTGAAGTTGAAATTAAGAAAGACAATTGTGATATTGTTTTCTTAGACATCTTTTTGAAATAAAAACATACTGGATAATAAAAATCCGGTAATGTTTTACTTTACACTTGCAACCTGTAACTTGTAACATGATATACTCACATGCCCAACTGAATATTGACCACTATAAAATATTATACTAACTTGCATCAAAATTCGGCGAAATCATGAAAACAATACGTACCACAACATTTGTAATTCTTTTATATTGCTTGGGCAATACTCTACTGTATGCCCAAAGCACCTTTGATCCGGCACGCTTTATGCAATTCCTGGAAGAAAATAAAACGCTGACAGCCAGTGAATTATTAAACAACAATCCTCCGAAAACAACATATTATTCTCAAAGGGCAAATCCTGCAGAACTTAAAGGATTATCCTGGTATGATTCAATTGACAATGTTTATCAACTGACCCCGGCAGAAAATGAACTGTTGGCCAATAGCTATTTCATGGTATCTCAGCGTCTGAAATACTACGGTTGGGCCGATGCTTTTATAAATATCTACTTTAACGACCTGCCTTTGTTCATCAGTACCGATTTTCTTTTGTATACATTGCATAATTCATATGATGCCATATTACTAACACTTGAGTGGCAGTTCCTGGAACCAAACCTGATGGATCTGCTGCAGGCAATGTATGATTCCTATCCTGCATTATACAATAAGTACAGCGGTGATGAGCGTTTTGATGATGCCCTTTTTGATGTTGACCTTTATATATCGGTAGCAAGATCACTCCTGCACAATGATAAGTATGAACCCCAGCTACATGGTTCAGAAAAGTACAATGAGGTCATGCAGGCTATTGCAGATGAACAGTTGAAATTTATGCCGCTTTTTACAGAAGAAACAAGGGAGCGCAAAATCGATTTCAGTCAGTTCAAACCTAGAGGTCATTATAATGAAGTTTTCTGGACTATCGAAGGCCAGAGAACGCTCGAAAATTATTTCAGGGCAATGATGTGGCTCGGCAGAATTGACTTTCTGCTCACAGCACCTCCGGGAAATCCATGGGAGCCGGATTGGACCGATGACGAATTACTCAGGATGCAGCTGGGAGCTGTTTTACTGAATGAATTATTACACTCTTGCGGGAAAAAGGATCTGTTGGATAAACATGAACAAATTATCACATTCCTCGTCGGGCCTGATGATAATATGACACCGGATGAATTATACGGACTGACTGGCCGTTTACTCAGTTCACCTGCAGATCTTTTTGGCGATAATAATTTCGATGAATTAATGGACAGCCTGAATGCTTCCGATGATTATGGACAAAAGATCATGTCTAATTTCTTCTATGTTGATCCCGATTCTACAAATCCGGGGAAATTACCGGTATCCTTTAAGCTCCTGGGACAGAAATTCCTCATAGACTCCTACATTATGAGTGAGGTTGTTTACGACAGGATCCTTTATGATACAATAAAGATCCACCGCGATCTTCCCGATCCCCTGGATGTCATGGCTGTGCTGGGAAACGAAGATGCCATGGTGCTTCTGGAAGATGAAATGGAAGAATACAAATATGCATATAAGATATCTTCACTTAAATATCTTGTGGATGCCTATGACGAAGATTTCTGGGAACAATCGTTGTATAATATATGGCTTGCTGCCAACAGGGAATTAAATCCTCTGGCATCATCCGACAACCTGCCATATTTCATGAAAACAACAGCCTGGCACCATGAAAAGTTAAATACCCAGTTAACTTCCTGGGCCCAGTTAAGGCATGATAATATCCTGTATGGAAAACAATCCTATACCGGTGGGACAGGATGTTCCTATCCTTACACCTATATTGAACCTTACCCTGAATTTTATGAAAGACTGCAGTCTTTCGCCGGGAATGCAGCCGGTTTCTTCCAGGAAGTCTTTGAAGATTACAGATTTGTCAGTAAGAACAGTTTTATCAAATATTATACAAGATATGCCGAAATCATGGCTATCTTCAAAACGTTAGCAGAAAAGGAATTATCGGGTTCACCCCTCAATGAAACAGAGATTACATTCCTGAAAACCATGATCAATGATTACATGGTTTCAGGGCCTTCCATTACAGGATGGTTCAATGATCTCTTCTTTGACATTTCCGATGCATTGAACTGGGATTACACTGTTGCCGATGTACATACACAACCCACTGATAAGTTTGGCAATATAGTCGGACATGTACTCCATGTAGGGAATGGCTATATCAACATGGGAATATTCCTGGCACCCAATCCCACGAATCCGGATCACCTGATGACCTTTGCCGGTCCCGTATCTTCCTTTCATTATGAAGTTACAAGTGATTTCTATCGTTATACAGACCAGGAATGGGAAGAGAAATTCATATGGGATCAGGAAATACCTCCCAGACCAGATTGGATCGCAGAATATATGGCAGGTTTAAAAGGAGAAGCGTTACCGGAAGGCAGGAAACTTGAAGGATCATTATATACAGGAACACACACAAATCCTGCGGATGTAAGGAATGAGCTGGATTATCTCCTGGCATTCCCGAATCCTGCACATGATGAGATCCATCTGCGGTTTATCCTGAACAAGAAAGTCCCGGTAAATATTGAAGTTTTTGATGTCAGCGGCAGACTTGTATCACAGCCGTTCAATAACTGGCTGATGCCTGCAGAACATGATATCACCCTCGATCTGTCTGGCTGGGAAAAAGGATTGTACCTGGTAAGGTTCAGAGCGGGGAA
>CAZGOR010000242.1:0-6292 GCA_964527875.1 uncultured Bacteroides sp.
AATTCACCAATTCACCAATTCACCAATTCACAAACGCTTATTTTCATCCTCCCCATTCTTCATATTTAGTTCCAGTTTCTCCTCAGCACTATACCGTCGGATCTTATAATTTATAGAAGCAATAAATACAGACATAAAAGGGCTGATAATATTGAAAAAGCAGAAAGGCAGGTATGTGAATGTAGGTACTCCCAGGACCCGGGATTGTGTGGCTCCACAGGTATTCCAGGGTACCAGTACTGAGGTGACCGTGCCCCCGTCTTCGAGTGTTCTGCTGAGCAGTTCGGGTTTAAACCCTTTTTCCCTGAATGTTTTGGAATACATCCTTCCCGGAACAACAATCGCGATATATTGATCCGATGCAGTGACATTGAAAAATATGCTTGTGATAACAGTGGATGCAACAAGAGAACCGGTATTACGGGCAAATTTGATAATCGATTCACTGATGCGCAGCAGTAATCCGGCCGAGTCCATGACTCCGCCGAATACCATTGCCGAAAGAATAAGCCAGATGGTGTCCAGCATTCCTGCCATCCCGCTGGTTGTCAGGAGATCATTGACTACAGGATCACTTGTTTCAATACTAATGGTGGTGAACATTGATTTCATGACAGCAATGTAGGATAATTTGGCATAGTTGCCCGGTAATCCCGCTATTGTCCGGATAAGTTCGGGTTGAAAAATAATGGCAAATAAGCCTCCGAGAAGTACACCGAATAAAATAGACGGCAGGGGAGGTACCTTTTTTACTATCACATAAATCAGCAGAGCAGGGACAATAAAAAGGAAAGGATTGATATTGAAATTCTGTTCGATTTGATTCAGTACATTGGTAACTTGGGCTGAACTGTCGTCGAAGTTGTACGTAAAGCCAATCACCAGGAAAATCAGAAGTGAAATTGATATGGATGGAACAGTGGTGATCATCATATAGCGTATGTGTGTGAACAGATCAGTACCTGCCATGGCAGGGGCAAGGTTGGTTGTGTCGGAGAGAGGTGACATCTTATCACCGAAATAAGCCCCGGAGATAATTGCACCTGCCACAAGACCGGTTGAAATACCGAGTGTCTGACCAATACCAAGCAAAGCAATACCAATAGTGGCAATGGTTGACCATGAACTTCCCGTGGCTAGTGAAACAATCCCGCTGGCAACAACAGCTGCAAATAAGAAAATAACCGGATGAATGACTTTAATACCATAATATATCAACGCGGGAACAACTCCACTGAGCATCCAGGTGCCGGCCAGGGAGCCGATAAGCAAAAGGATCAGTATGGAAGGCATGGCAGAACTGATACTTTTAATAATGCTGGATTGAATATTGCTCCATTTGTGCTTCAGCCGGAAAGCAATTATTCCTGCAATGGCAGCTGCTATTAACAGGGCAATCTGATTGGCTCCGGAAAGTGTGGCATCCCCGAAATAAATTACATTCAGAATAAGCAGACCTATTAGGCAGACAATTGGAATGAAAGCCTGAAATAAGGAAGGTCTGGTAACCTGTTTATTCATCTATCAGGGAAACTGTTAAAAACAACTCTTAAGATAATTATTTTTAATTTAACAATAGTTTGATATAAGAAGATAAGTTAACATGTTGAAGATAAGGAATTTATAAAAAACTTATGCTTTTGGAATAATGGAATAATGAATCCGCTCCGAAAATTCAGGCGAATAGATATGATTCATCTGTTAAACAAAATCGGATTTGATTTGTTTTGTTAATAAAAAAAATTATAGAAAAAAATGCAAATTTCTTTTTTCAGGCATAATTTTTGTATTTTAACTGGCTGAATATGGATTTTCCCGTAGTATCTGAATGATGAAAGAGTTGAACATGGATTTTTTCAGTATAGAGAATAACCAGGTTGCAAAAAAGGGAAGGATCCTTGTGTCTGAGCCTTTTCTAAATGACACTTATTTCCGCAGGTCGGTCGTGTTGCTTACTGAGCACTCAAAAGAAGGTACTGTGGGTTTTGTCTTGAATAAACCTGTCGAATTGACAGTGAATGGTATTCTGAAAGACTTTCCTGAAATTGATGCATCCGTTTCCATTGGTGGTCCTGTGAATACCAATACGGTGCACTATGTCCATACTGTGGGAGATCTTATACCCAATAGTGTACAGGTTATGAAAAACCTTTGGTGGGGCGGTGATTTTGATACGATTAAAGAATTGATCACCCAGGGTAAGATCAGGAAGAATAACATCAGGTTTTTCCTGGGTTACGCGGGCTGGTCGCCCAATCAACTCGAGAACGAATTGTCTGAAAATGCCTGGGTCGTAACTGAACTGGATGCCCGTACTATTATGAAATCAAATGATCTTAATTTATGGCAGAATACACTTCATAACCTTGGAGATAAATACAGGACCTGGGTTAATTTTCCTGAGAATCCCGGTTTGAACTGATACCGATAATTCTATCCACATATTTGCGGATATCTTCATTTGACTCAATCCGTATTGTTCTTAATCCGACCTTTTCAGCGGCCATCACATCTCCCTCACTGTCACCGATCATCCATGATTCTCCGGGATCAATCTGAAACCTTGCGATGGCTTTCTCAAACAAAAGGGATCCTGGCTTTCTGCAGAGACAATTGCCATAATCCGGATGATGTGGACAGTAATATATCTCAGTAATTGATATGCCCTGTGGTAAAAGGATCTTTTTCAGATGCTCATGGATCATTTCACAATCGGTCTTCGAATATAATCCCTTTGCTATACCACCCTGATTTGAGATGATGATCAACAGGAAACCATGATTCGTAAAGGTCTGAAGCGATTCGATGACACCCTTGTTCAGTATAAAATCATCAACATTCATAATATAATAACCACCGGAGTTATCATTGATCACTCCATCACGGTCGAGAAATATTGCTTTATTCATGACTGGCTTGATTAAAAAGAGAAGGAATTCAGAAAGTGGGAGATCAGTTTAAAATCTATGAGAGCGGGAAATATAAAGCCAAATATCGCTCCGGCAAAATGTGCATCGTGGTTGATGTTATCCTGACTCCTGCGGCTCATATAACTTGAATAGACCAGGTAGAGCAGGGCAAATAAGATCCCGGGAATTGGGATGACGGCAAAAAAATAGATCTTTTCAAGAGGCGAAAAAAAGATGCTTGTAAAAATGATCGCGGAGACAGCCCCGGAGGCACCTACCGAATTATAATGGTAGTTCTTGTAATGGCGGAACAGGGTTATCAGTGTTGAAACTACGATGCCTCCAAAATAGAGCAGGCTGAAAGTCAATATAGGTGACCGGATATATCCCCCAAGTCTTAATTGGTTCATCCATGCTTCAACATTTCTGCCAAAAGAGTATAAAACAATCATATTGACTATCAGGTGGATCCAGTCGGCATGTAAAAATCCATGCGTAATCAGCCTCCAAAATTCTTTTCTGTAATATACCTGGTATGGATTAAACATGAGACGCCGCATCAATGTATCGTTGTAAAAGGCCACAATTGAGATCAGAGAGGTGATGATGACGATTGCTATTGTCATTGTTTATTTGTTATGAAAAAATCATGATCTATATGCTGAATGGTCGGCACAAAGATAACAACAGTAAGTAATTTATCCGCCTAAAGAATGGAATATTGGAATGATCGTGAACTTGTAAATTGGTAAATTCGTGAAATGTTTGCGCAGCAAACATTCGCGAGCAGGATGTGCCTGCCTGCCGGCCTCGCTCTGCCGTAGCTTCGCGAAGGCGATGCAGGCAGGTCTGTGGCCTTGCGGGAGCGAGCAATTGGTATGTTTGTATATTGAGTTACTGCCACCTGCCTGCAGACAGGATTGATATCCTGCAGTAACTTTACACCCTTATCCCAACACCCACACACACCAATATAGCAATTTACCAATATACCAATTTACCAATTCACCAATTCACCAATATACCAATTTACCAATATACCAATTTACCAATTCACCAATTCACCAATATACCAATTTACCAATTTACCAATTTACCAATTCACCAATTCACCAATATACCAATTTACCAATTTAATATACCAATTTACCAATTCACCAGTTCACAAATTAACCACATATTGTAACATTTCATTCTTTTATCTGTTACACACTAATGTAATATTCTATATACTAACTCTTTCAATAAACCTCCCGGGGGCATTGAGACATTTCCATACCCCTTCGATTTCAGGTCATATTCTCTGAGCAGCGCGATAATAAGAACCACTTCATCGTGGGTGTAAGTACGGGCAGCCAGCTCATAATCGGAAACAAAGAAGGGATTAATATTCAATGCTGAAGCAACATTCTTTTTTGATTTATCCTTGATAGAATGATACAGTAGTATGCGGCTGAAAAGATAATATAGTGAAGATATCGTAATAAAGACCGGATTATTCTTCTGGTTTTTATCAAAATAATTGATGATCCTGTTTGCTTTCAGCACATTTTTCTGAATCAATGCCTTGTTAAGCTCGAAATTGTTATAATCTTTACTGATTCCTATATTTTTTTCAATATGCTCTGCTGTTATTGTATCTGATCCTTCAGGGAGAGTGATGATCAGTTTTTCAAGCTCATTGACGATCTTACCCAGGTCTTTTCCCAGGAATTCTGTAAGCAATACACTGGCTTTCAGCTCAATGTCTTTTTCTCTCTCTTTCAACCAGTTTGTTATCCATCCGGGGATATTATCATCATAAAGCTTTTTCGATTCAAAAAGTACCCCCTTTTCGGAGATGATTCTGGAAAGCTTTTTCCTGCCGTCAAGAGATTTATATTTATAGTTAATCACAAGGATAGTTGAATGCAATGGTGCTTCTGCATAGTAACACAGGTTATCAATATCATTTAAGGTCTGTGCCTCCTTTACAATCACTACCTGGTGACTGGCCATCATCGGGTATCTTCTGGCAGTGTTGATAATATCCGGCACAGTGGTATCTTTTCCATAAAGAATGATTTGGTTTAATGCTTTTTCGGATTCATCAAGGACATTTGATGCAA
Organism: uncultured Bacteroides sp.; assembly: GCA_964527875.1. Lineage (GTDB taxonomy): Bacteria > Bacteroidota > Bacteroidia > Bacteroidales > SM23-62 > LJUQ01. The sequence continues at coordinate 5,018 of CAZGOR010000242.1, forward strand.
TATAATCTGTGATCAGGTCAATGTAATAGGGTTCTTCACCCATCAGAAAATAGATGGGCTTATAGTTTTTATTCTTCAGATCTCTCAGGATCGTATTGAGTTCCATTTTGTTACCATTTATGTTGTTTTATCAATCATCTCCTGAGTCTTCACCAATGATGAATCATGACCATTGATAAAAGATTTTTTCACGATATCGGATCTTGTATTCCCCGTTAAACGGACATGAACTTTCCGACCTTGTTTCGCCGTCCGCGTGTCGCTGAAGCTTTAGCGGAGGCGCAAGCTTCACGCAGCGCCTTCGGCAAGCCTCTGGCGGCCGGAGGAAGGCGCAGCACGCAGGAAAGTTCCTGAGAGTTCCCTGCTGTAAAGTTTATTTTGTATAATAATGAGAACAAATTTAAACTTTTTACAGAGGAAATTTATAAATATTTTGTTGATAAGGTGTTCCGGGTAGGCCGGGACATTCAATCCTTCGTTGATACATGTAAAGTTTGTTTTTTTGTCATTTTATTGAAGAAATAAACTTTAAATCAGAAATCGGTGAAAATTTGCGCAATGATCTGCGAATATCTGCGAGAACTTTTTAATGAAATACTACTTTTGCAAATAGTAATTTCATCCCGTAATATGATAAACCTGAATCTGCCGGAATATTCTTTCAAGTTAAAATCTGAAGAGGGAAAAAGATTAATCTTTGATGAGATCAGGCGGAAATATGTTGTGCTGACTCCGGAGGAATGGGTCAGGCAGAATTTTGTTCAGTATCTTGTGAGGGAAAAATCCTGTCCTGCATCTTTGATTTCAATAGAGAGGCAGTTTGATTATAACAGGATGGTAAAAAGGGCTGATATCCTGATCCATGACCGTTCGGGCATGCCCGTCATGATGGTGGAATGTAAGGCGCCGGATGTAAAAATTAACCAGGAGACATTCAACCAGATCGCTTTATATAATCTCAGGTTCAATGTTCCTTTCCTGATTATTACAAATGGGATAGAGTATTATTGCTGCAGGTATTCTAAAAAGGGAAAAGGATACAGGTTCCTTAAACAAATTCCGGATTATCAGGAACTTATTTGTTCGGGTTGATGAGCTGGAGTATATATTCGTTAAGCCATGAACCGGCATTTCTCAACCATTCTTTTTTCTCCCCGGTTATGATAAATCCATGTTTTTTGAACAGGTTGAGGCTGGTTTCATTATTGGCTGCGATATTGCAATACAGCTGGTGCAATTGCAGGACATTAAATGCATAGTCAATAAAAATTGAAA
>CAZGOR010000243.1:0-6252 GCA_964527875.1 uncultured Bacteroides sp.
AATAAGACAGAAAAGTCCGTTTTAACCGGACACATTCCATACCGTTCGAGTAGGACAGAAAAGTCCGCCTGTCCCGAGAACCCGGGAGTTTTTAACCAGACACATTTGTTTTTTAATATGATAATAGCATAATATTAAACTCATGAACAGAGAGGATATCATATCTTATATTAATCAACCGGGGAAATTAAACAGGTATACATTAGATGATATACAGAAACTGGTTGAGTCATTTCCTTATTTCCAGACAGCTCATCTTTTAAATGTTAAAAATCAACATAATATTCAGAGCCTGAAGTTCAATGAATCCCTGAGATTAGCCTCCGCACGCATCGGGGACAGGACCATTATGTATCATTTGATCAATGATCTTTATTCTGAAGATATGACAACCCGGAAAATTCCCGATAAGGATTCTGTTGAGCCAGCCGATGTCTACTTGAAGAGAGATCCCGATGAAATCACAACTGCTCCAGCCATTGAAGAGAAAGATGAATCAGGTAAAAAAATAGGTATCAGGGAACAAACCGGAATTGATAAAACCCGGACCGATGTTTCTTATAGTTTTACAAACTGGTTTAACCATCTTGATCAGTTAAAACCACAGGAATCCAAAGAAATTGCTGATCAGAAAAAACTGAAAGGTCATGAGTTGATCGATAGATTTATTGAAAGCCAACCATCAATTATCCCGAAAGAAGAAAAAATGAAAGACCAGGAAGATATTTCAGAAACATTTGTGAAAACGGATGACAATTTAATGACAGAGACACTTGCAAAGATTTATATCAAACAGGGATATTATTCCAGGGCTATCTATGCTTATGAGAAACTAAGTTTGAAATATCCGGAAAAAAGTAGTTACTTTGCGACTCAAATAAATAAAATCAGGCAATTAAAAGACAATCAAAATACTTGAAGCTATGTACTTGTTAATTACCGTTCTGGTGCTGATCATCTGTGTGCTTTTGATTCTGATCGTTTTGGTCCAGAACTCAAAGGGAGGTGGTCTTGCAGCTAATTTCCAGGGATCAACACAAATAATGGGAGTCAGGAGAACAACAGATTTTCTTGAAAAATCAACCTGGACAATGGCGGTTGCTCTTATGCTCCTGAGTATTTTTGGCAGTATAGCGATCCCAAGAGGTGAAAAAGAAGAAAAATCTGTCATTGAAGATCAGATACAAAATGTTATAGATCCGAATGCCATTCCAACATTCCCCGTTAATCCACCGGATGAGGATGCTGGTGGTGAAAATGAAAGCCAGACAGAATAAAACCGGTGTTATCATAACTATCCCGGATTTAATTATTTTATTTGGATTTCAGATTTTAAAGTGTCGGATAACATGACATCCTGACACTTTTTCTTTTCAAATAAATCAGAATTTTTTATCCGGATCGTGACCAACTGTGTACGCTGAATAAAATATTCCGTGTATCTTTATCTTTAATATTATGCTGATTTTCAAATGTATGCGGTCGATTACAATTTTTTGTTGTTTAAAAATGAGAGTTTGAATGATGATAACCTGATGCCATTGTATTATGAAATTATGTCCTGAAATTTTAAACTTATTGGCAAATTAAGGCTTTGGCATAGAATGTGAAAAGAGAATCTGAAATTTTGTTTAACTATAAATTGAAATACAATGGCAAAAGTAAAAATCAAACCTCTTGCCGACAGGGTCTTGATTGAACCTATGGCAGCAGAAGAAAAAACCTCAACCGGGATTATTATTCCTGATACAGCCAAGGAAAAACCCCAGAAAGGCGTTATTATAGCTGTTGGCCCCGGAACCAAAGATGAAAAAATGGAAGTCAAGGAAGGAGATCAGGTCCTTTATGGCAAATATTCCGGTTCGGAGTTAACCATTGATAGTAAGGATTACCTTATCATGAGACAGTCTGATATCCTCGCAATTATTTAGAGTAATACATTCACATTTAATAATCTTAAAATCAAGTAAAAATGGCAAAACAAATCAAGTATGATATTGAAGCAAGGGATCTTTTGAAAAAAGGAGTCGATGCTCTTGCAGATGCTGTCAAGGTGACACTCGGCCCGAAAGGCCGTAATGTTGTCATAGAGAAAAAATTCGGTGCTCCCCTGATTTCGAAGGATGGCGTAACAGTTGCAAAAGAGATTGATCTGAAAGAAGAATTTGAAAACATTGGTGCACAAATGGTTAAAGAGGTAGCTTCAAAGACCAATGATGATGCCGGGGACGGTACAACAACTGCATCCCTGCTGGCTCAGTCAATCGTTAAGGTTGGGATGAAAAATGTTACAGCCGGAGCCAGCCCGATGGACCTTAAGAGAGGCATTGATAAAGCAGTTGCAAAAGTTGTAGAACATCTGAAAAGCCAGTCGGAAGAAATTGGTGATGATAATACCAAAATCGAACAGGTTGCTTCCGTATCTGCAAACAACGATCAGGAAATCGGAAGACTTATTGCTGAAGCAATGGAGAAAGTTAAGAAAGAAGGTGTTATCACTGTTGAAGAAGCCAAAGTGTCTGATACATATGTTGAGGTTGTTGAAGGTATGCAGTTTGACCGCGGTTATATTTCACCCTATTTTGTGACTGATGCGGACAAAATGGAAGCAGTGCTTGAAACACCTTATATTCTTCTTCATGACAAGAAGATCTCTGTAATGAAAGATCTTTTACCAATCCTTGAGAATACTGTACAATCCGGCAAGCCGTTGATGATCATCTCGGAAGATATTGATGGGGAAGCACTTGCAACATTAATAGTTAATAAACTGAGAGGTTCGTTAAAGGTTGCTGCTGTAAAAGCCCCGGGTTTTGGTGACAGAAGGAAAGAGATGCTGGAAGATATTGCCATCCTTACCGGAGGTACTGTCATTTCGGAGGAGAAAGGACTGAAACTTGAAAATACCACTTTAGATATGCTGGGTAGCGCTGAAAAAGTTACGATAGATAAAGATAATACAACTATCGTTAGTGGTGCCGGCGATAAGGAACAAATTAATGCCAGGGTTAAACAAATTAAAGTCCAGATTGAAAATACTACTTCGGATTATGATAAAGAAAAACTTCAGGAAAGACTGGCTAAATTAGCCGGTGGTGTTGCAGTACTGTACGTTGGTGCTGCGTCAGAAGTCGAGATGAAGGAAAGGAAAGACAGGATGAATGATGCCCTTAATGCTACCAGGGCTGCTGTTGAAGAAGGAATTATTCCCGGCGGAGGTGTTGCATATGTCCGGGCAATAGAAGCAATTATGGATTTCAAAGGAGATAATGCTGATGAAACAACAGGCGGTGCAATTATACGCAGAGCATTGGAAGAACCACTCAGACAAATTGCCGAAAATGCAGGATTTGATGGTTCCGTTGTCGCCCAAAAAGTAAGAGAAGGTAAGGATGATTTCGGATTTAACGCAAGCACTGAAAAATATGAGAATCTGAAAAAATCCGGTGTTATTGATCCAACAAAAGTTGCACGTATCGCTCTGGAAAATGCAGCTTCAATCGCCGGAATGTTGCTGACTACCGAATGTGTACTTGCAGAAGAACCTGAGAAAGAACACCCTATGCCACCGCCAAATGCCGGTATGGGCGGGGGAATGATGTAGACCAATAACATCAGCATAACTTCAAGCCTCACTTTCGTGATAAAGTGAGGTTTTTTTTTATCAGAGAAGAAGAAAACTCGAAATAGCGAAATCCGAAAATCGAAATAAAGCCGAGAATCGAGAATAGAAATTCCAAATAGAATCAGAGATCAAAATTCAAAATAGAATCATGGATCGAAAATCGAAACAATACTGGGAATAGAAAAAATCAAATCTCTCGATTTCAATTTCAATACCTGCATTGTAATACATAGAATAATGATAAACAAATGTTGAGAAAAAAAATCGACATACACTTCTATGATTCACCCCCTATGCCCGCTAAGGTTGACATGGGTCTGTGTCACAACTTCATTTTAAGGCTTCTCGCAAAGTACGCAAAATTCTCGCAAAGATCGCAAAGCTCTGATTAACAATGATATGATCTTTGCGGACTTGATGTTTTCTTTGCGTGAAAAATTAGTTGTAACACAGTCCCACACAGAGGTAGTGATGAACATATTCCTGGATTAATCCTAAAAATATTTAACATAATTCATATTTCGTTATTTCAAATTTATTTCGGTTTTCGGTATTATGGGTTTATTTCGATTCTCTTCTTTCGCTATTTCGAGTTTATTTCGAATTTCAATTTTTGACATTTCGAATTTATTCATTTAATATTAATTCTTTAATCCTGCCCTGTTTGTCATTTATTCAAAGAACAACGATTTTCCTTTTTATTATATCTTTGTACCTCAATTTTAAGGATGAACAACTCACAGGAAAATATCAGGAACTTCTGTATTATTGCTCATATTGATCATGGTAAAAGTACCCTGGCCGACAGATTATTGGACTCTACCCATACACTTTCGGAAAGGGAGCGGAAGAACCAGGTACTCGATAGTATGGATCTGGAGAGAGAACGGGGAATTACGATTAAAAGCCATGCAATCCAGATGATATACGAATATGATGAAAAAAAATATATTCTTAATCTCATCGATACACCCGGACATGTCGATTTCTCATACGAAGTTTCACGTGCCATAGCAGCATGCGAGGGAGCATTGCTCGTTGTTGATGCAACACAGGGTATACAGGCACAGACCATTTCAAACCTGTACCTTGCCCTTGATCACAATCTGGAAATCATTCCTGTATTAAATAAAATGGACCTTGAAGCTGCCATGGCGGATGAGGTTACTGAACAAATTATTGATCTGATTGGATGTAATAAGGAAGAAATCATTCTTGCCAGTGGTAAAATGGGGATGGGAATTGATACAATTCTGCATGCAATCATACATAAGATACCTCCTCCCAAGAGTGATCCACAAAAACCTCTTGAAGCACTGATCTTTGATTCAGTGTTTAATTCATTTCGTGGGATTTATGCCTATTTCCGGATCTTTAACGGATCAATAAGAAAAGATGATTTTGTAAAATTTGTTGCAACAGGGAAAGAATATCATGCCGATGAAATAGGTATCCTCAAATTATCTTACCAGCCCAGGGAAATATTGCAGGCAGGAAATGTTGGATATATCATCAGTGGAGTGAAAAATTCACTGGAAGTAAAGGTCGGTGATACCATTACTCATGTAGACCATCCATGTGAAAAAGCCATTGAAGGATTCAAAGATGTAAAGCCAATGGTATTTGCAGGTGTTTATCCTGTTGATGCGGATGATTATGAAGAACTCCGGTCCTCCCTTGAAAAACTTAAACTGAATGATGCATCACTTTCATTTGAACCGGAATCATCCGCAGCATTGGGCTTTGGATTCAGGTGTGGTTTCCTGGGTCTGCTGCATATGGAGATTATCCAGGAACGACTCGACAGGGAATACGATATGGATGTGGTCACAACTGTACCAAATGTATCTTTTCTTGTCTATACAACTAAGGGAGATATTGTTGAAGTTCATAATCCCTCAGGTATGCCCGAACCAACACATGTTGATTATATCGAAGAACCTTATATTTATGCCCAGGTTATATCAAAGTCTGAATATGTCGGTGCAATCATGAAATTGTGCCTTGATAAAAGAGGAACACTGAAAAACCAGGTCTACCTGGCAACCGACAGAGTGGAAGTAACCTTTGAATTGCCACTGGCTGAAATTGTGTTTGATTTTTATGACAAACTCAAGAGTATCTCAAAAGGATATGCATCTTTCGATTATTATCCGTCGGGTTATAAAAAAACCAATCTGGTAAGACTTGATATCCTTCTGAACGGGGAAATGGTCGATGCACTTTCAACACTGATCCACCGTGATCATGCCTATGACTTCGGGAGAAGGATATGTGTTAAGTTAAAGGAATTAATACCCAGGCAACAGTATGAAATTGCCATCCAGGCAGCCATTGGTTCCAAAATCATTGCCAGGGAAACTGTCAGAGCACTGAGAAAAGATGTGACAGCGAAATGTTATGGCGGCGATATAACAAGAAAAAGAAAACTTCTGGAAAAACAGAAAAAAGGTAAAAAAAGAATGCGCCAGATTGGCAATGTGGAAGTACCACAATCGGCATTCCTCGCAGTACTGAAACTCGATTGAACTGTTTCAGCTTGAAGCATTACCGGCTGTGTCGAGCAAAGAGCAAAATCAATTGGAGACTGTCTAAAAAGTAGTATAAACCACAGAGTCCACAGAGTT
>CAZGOR010000244.1:0-6251 GCA_964527875.1 uncultured Bacteroides sp.
AATTCAAGGGAAGGCAGCAGGAGTCCGTGTAATTCAGGCATCAGGTAAACCACAGGGAGATTTTTCAATACAAGTCCGCGGAGCCACATCTGTGACTGCTGGAAATGAGCCGTTATACGTGGTAGATGGTATCCCGACCAGTTCAATTAGCGAAATAAACCCTGCCGATATTGAATCAATGCAGATTCTGAAGGACGCTTCCTCATGTGCTATATATGGAGCACGTGCAGCCAATGGTGTAGTGCTTATTAATACCAAGAGAGGCGATATCAATAAACCGATCGTTTCGTTCAGATCAGTCTATAGTATAAACAATGTTGCAAAACTCCTTGATATTTTAGATGCCAAGGAGTGTGCTCAGGTTATAAATGATGGAAAAATTAATGCCGGGCAGGCTCCGGTTATTAATCCAGATACAATTACTACTGATATTGACTGGCAGGATGAAATATTCTCCAGAGGAACAACAAGTGATATGCAACTTTCTTTTTCCGGAGGAACCGAAAAGACACAATTTTATTTATCAGCAGCACGCATAAAGAGCGAAGGAATTATAAAGCCCGCTGATTATGAAAGGTATTCATTTAAAATAAACCTTGACCATGAAATGTTTAAATGGCTATCATTGGGTACCAATATCAATTTTAGCAAATCAAAAAGTTCAGATGTTGTGGATACGGATCCTACGCATGGTGAAGGTGTGATATTAACAGCGCTTGTTTATACCACCCCCTATACACCTAAATATAAACCCAATGGTGATTACGGAGCCAATCCGCACCAGGGAGGATGGGACAATCCATATGCTGAAATGTATGGTTCCGATGCATCCACACGAATTTCAAGTTTACTTGGCAATGCATTTGCAAAAATTACTATTGCTAAAGGTCTCAGTTTTAAAACTTCAATGGCTATTGATGCATATTTTCAAAACTACGATCAATTCGACCTTCAGGAACATAGTGAATACAACAGATCATTAGGTGGAAATGCTTTTGCAAATACCAGACAGCAATTTGTTTGGCTAAACGAAAATATATTGGATTATAATTACTCATCAGGAAAACATGCTGTTACAGCTTTGGCAGGTATGACTAGCCAAAAATCACAGCTGGAAACTTCTTCTATGCAAGTGCAAGGATTCCCTGATGATAAAGTACGGACGCTTAATGCAGGTGCTACCATAAAAGGTTCTTCCACCAATAAATCGGAATGGGCACTTCGGTCTTATCTGGTACGGGTAACTTATGCATTTGACAACAAATATCTTTTTTCGTCTAATTTCCGTACAGATGGTTCGTCAAAGTTCGGATCGAGCAATAAGTTCGGATATTTTCCTTCGGCATCAGTGGGTTGGAGAATTTCCCAGGAAGAGTTTTTTTCCAGTATCAGAGCTGTTAATGACTTGAAAATAAGGGTTAGTTATGGATTAACAGGTAATCAGAACGGTATCTCAGATTATGGTCATTTGGGTTTGATCGGCTTAGGAGCTATATATCCTTTCGGTGGTGTAATCTATCCGGGAAGCAATCCAAGTACTATCGGCAATCCAGATCTTAAATGGGAATCGACAAAGCAAACCGATATCGGAATTGATCTATCCTTGTTTAGGTCCCGAATAACATTAACGGCTGATGCTTATTTTAAAAATACATCAGACCTTCTCTTAAATGTTGATCTACCCAGATCAACCGGCTTTTCAACCGGGATTCAAAACCTTGGTAAAATAAACAACAAGGGAGTGGAAATTGAGCTAAACACTCATAATCTTACAGGGAATTTTAAATGGAGTACAAATTTGAACTTCTCCCTTAATAGAAACGAAGTTATTGATATTGGAGGAGAAGACAAAATTATCTATACTGCCGGTATAATCAGGGAAAGAGGAAATATTACAATAATTAAGGAAGGAGAACCGTTAAGTGTGTTCTATGGATATATTTCGGAAGGTGTCGATCCCCAAACAGGTGATATCGTTTACAAGAGAAACAGCACAAGTACGGCATACACGTACAATGCCGACTCGGACAGGTTTGTAATTGGAAATCCAAACCCGGATTTCACTTATGGAATGATCAATAGCTTTTCTTATAAAAACTTTTCATTATCAATTTTTATTCAGGGAGTTTATGGAAATGATATACTCAATGGCACAAGATTAACCATGGAAACTATGGAACAGGTGCAGAATCAATCTGCAGCCACTTTAAGAAGGTGGAAAAATCCGGGAGATATTACGGATATACCCAGGGCCAATTTTGGCAACTTCACCAATTCAATGGTTTCAACAAGATTTGTTGAAGATGGTACATACCTGAGAGTCAAGAGTGTCACATTATCCTATAATTTTAATCCAAATTGGCTAAGATCAAACACTCCTATCAGCAGCCTCAATGTTTTTGTATCTGCTCAAAACCTTTTGACATTTACCAATTATAGTGGTTACGATCCTGAAGTCAGCTGGGCTGGAAATGTTGGAGGACAAATTGACAACGCTGTTTCATTGGGAGTGGATTATGGAACATATCCAAATATCAGGACCTACAATTTTGGAATTAATGTATCTTTCTAGACTTCATAAATAATAATGATTTCGTAACACCATTAATATAAATTAATTATGAAAAGATTTAATAAATATATTATGCCGATTATACTGGTAGCGATTGGCCTGATGTTTAACCAATGTGACAAAGATTTTCTTGAAACTTTGCCCGTGTCCAGTATCAGTGTTGAAAGCTATTTTAAAACCGCTGCAGATGCTGAGAATGCACTTGTGGGGTGCTATAATGGAATAGCTGGTCAGATCTGGAATCTTTCAGTTGTTTTGCAAGTTACCAGTGATAATAATTATGCAGGCGGAGACAATCCGGAGAATTTCAGATTTGATAATATGATCCGGGAGGCGCCCGGAGAGTACTGTACTAACGCCTGGAATGCACATTATGAAACAATTAACAGGTGTAACAACATATTAAAATTCGTGCCTGAAATAGACGATTCAAAGTTAGATGTAGGTAACCGAAGAGCAATTATTCAAGGTGAAGCTACTTTTCTGAGGGCATTTGCATATTTTAATCTGGTACGTATTTGGGGTGATGTTCCCCTTACAACAACCCCAACAATGTCGTTGGATCCTGCAGAAATTAACCTGAGCAGATCTTCAGTGGATGCGGTATATACCCAAATAATCGCTGATCTGGAAAATAGTATAAATCTCTTACTACCGGCAAATGATCCGTCTCAACAAGCCGGACGTGCAACCAAGGGTGCCGCGCGAGCACTGCTTGCACAGGTTTATGCAACAATAGCTTCTCCTGATTGGAATCAAGTGCTTACATATTGTAATGCTGTTATTGATCATGATGGTTATCAGCTTCTTGCTGATTATGATCATCTTTTCGACGGGGATCATTATAACAATTCGGAATCTATTTTCGAGTTTCAGTATCAACAACCCAATGCAGCCCAATTTGCATACCAGCTTTGGGCTTCTCCGTCACGCAGCGGCGATTCCTGGAGAAAATTCAATACTCCGTCTGAGGACCTCATCCAGGCTTTTGATGATGAAGGTGATGTAATCCGTAAGAATTCATCCATATATTACGAAGATGTCGGACAATATTGGGTTGATCCGGACTATGGAACAATTGTTCCTTTTATGAACAAATGGAGACATCCGTCAGGATGGTCAAGTGAAGACAATTGGTATGTTATCCGGCTGGCAGAAACCTATCTTCTGAGAGCCGAGGCCGAGAATGAACTCGGCAACATGCCTGGTGCATTGGCTGACCTACAGGTGATTAGAGACCGCGTTAATTTGCCAGCTAAAAGTCTGTCCACCAAAGAAGAAGTTAGTGAGGCGATTTTATTGGAAAGAAGACTTGAACTGGCATTTGAATTCTATCGCTGGTTTGATCTTTTGCGGGCCGGTATAGCAATACAAACAATGCAAGCTTTGGGATATACGCATGCTGATGAGTATGATGTGTTATTTCCGATTCCGCAGGATGAAAGAAACAGAAATCCTAATCTGACACAAAATCCAATTGGTAATTGATATTGATGTTTTTTGTATTAATTCCAGCTAAAAAGAAAGGATCGGAGAATGCTGGTTTTTCCAGCATTCTCCGTCCTTTCATATTTTAAGTGGCGGATTTAAATTAATCCGGCCGTAAGTTGATAACTTTTGCTCCTATCATATATACCGTATTAATTCCGGTTTAAAAAATTTAAATTAGATATTAATAGAATAAATCTACATTAATAAAATAATAATAAAATCTAACGCGTTGTGCGATTGAAATAACTAAGTGATTGAATGATAGATCTTTTTGTAGAGCCGCGCCGCGGCGCGGCTCTACAAATTCCTAATTATCAATATCGTCGATTCAATCGCACAACGAGTCAAAATCTACATTTTAAAATAAACATTATGAAAACACTAAAAACAATCATTAATAGTAAATTTTGGCATTTACTATTTACCGGAACCTTTTTTTGTTTTTTTATTGCTCAGGCTTATTGTCAACAAAAGGATTATAAAGAAGGCGAAGTATACATCACTGCAGAATCTACGCAACAGCTATTAGATAATCGTGGTTTTAGGGCTTTTGAGCCCCTTGAACAACCCGATGAAAACTATCCGACTATTATTATTGATGTTGATAAAACATTCCAGACCATCGAAGGCTTTGGCGGAGCATTTACAGATGCGGCTGCGATTACCTTTGGCAAGCTGCCAAAGGAATCGCAGGAAAAAGTACTGAAGGCATGCTTTGATCCTTTAGAAGGTAATGCATACACAATTTGTCGCACCACGATTCATAGTTGCGACTACTCGGCCGAGATGTATACCTATGACGATGTGGCAGGTGATAAAGACCTAAAACATTTTACGATAGAACATGATCAGAAGTACCGTATCCCATTTATAAAAAGGGCATTGGAAGTTGCAAAAGGAAACATCAAAATATATGCTTCTCCATGGAGTCCTCCTGCCTGGATGAAGACGAACAATGATATGTTGCACGGGGGAAAACTTAAACCGGAGTATTCACAGACCTGGGCCGATTACTTTGTCAAATACATCAAAGCCTATCAGTCATCTGGAATACCTATATGGGGCATAACAGTTCAGAACGAAGCTTTGGCAACTCAGGTATGGGAATCGTGCATATACACAGCTAAAGAAGAAAAGGACTTTGTACGCGATTATCTGGGACCAACTCTGACGAAAAACGGATTATCCGGCGTTAAAATCATGATCTGGGATCACAATCGTGGAATCATGTATCAACGGGCTGAAGCAGCCTATGAAGATCCTGAAGCATCAAAATATATTTGGGGAACAGCTTTTCACTGGTATGTGGGTGATCATTTTGATAATGTACGCATGGTTCATGATGCATACCCGGACAAAAAACTTCTGTATACCGAGGCTGGAATGGGTGGCTCATGGCATTCAGCAATCAGTATAGCTAAAAACATGATCATCGATTTAAACAATTGGTGCAATGGATATACTTTCTGGAACCTGCTTCTCGATCAAACCGGAGGCCCCCGTCATGCTGGTGGATTACCATCCTCCTCCTCCTTCAGGTCAAATATTATTACGGCAGATTTAAACACCGGAGAAGTTATTTTCAATCCGCCACATTATACTTTCGGTCATTTTTCAAGATTTATTAAACCAGGCGCCAAAAGGATCGCATGCACTTCATCAAGTGATGATTTTATAGCTACAGCATTTGTCAATCCGGATGGAAAAGTTGCCGTGGTTATTCTCAATCTGAAAGACACCGATAAATTACTTCAACTTTGGGTGGAAGGAAAAGCATTGAAACTTCAAAGTCCTGCTAAAGCAGTTATAACAATAATTCTATAATAAAGGATAAGGGACATCTCTAAAAACTTATAATGTAATGTATTAATTATTACCTATAAAAATGGGGAGTAAATAAATTTTAAGATTTTTAAAAATTAACAGATATATTCCTCTCAAACAACGGGATCAGAAAAAGTAGTTTTTAGAGGTGCCCTTTAATTGTTAACAAAAAACGAAACCATGATAATTAGTAATGTTATTTCAAATTGGGTCTCTAAAATGAGCATTGCAGACTATTTGATAGCTCTGGTTACCCTATCATCATGCTCAAATCTTAGTAAGCCGGCACTTCAGCATCCCATACCGAATCGAAGTAATCAGGCCAATCATGATATGGTGGATTTATCAAGTTATTACACCGCTT
>CAZGOR010000245.1:0-6217 GCA_964527875.1 uncultured Bacteroides sp.
AGGCGTTCTCCCATTTTTATACCAATGAAGTACGGAAAAAAAGGTCCGATAATCCTCCCGCCTTCGATCTCAATCATTTCCTGATGACTGAGATATTCATAATTAGATGATGTTTTCATCATATTTAATTATTGGTGACCATATTTCCAACAAAATCCAGTGTGGCAGCGCATGTTCCCGGGTAACCTCCACCATTATGAATATAAATACCCATATATCGGATAAGCCTGCCAAGATCATAGGCAAAGCTTCCTCCATTGATATTCTTGAGTTCTTCGTGGTTCATCTCTGTGAACCGGGCTTTTAAAGTTTCTGATTTTTTCATTGTTTTATAAGTTAAGGTTTTACAAATAAGTGTTTTTTGAAATGTATGGTTTAATTATAGATTTCAGGCCTTCCAAGCAGGCCTGCTTTGAAATTATCCCAGTCGCGTATGACCTCTTCAACTGCTGCACATCCGGCAGCAATTGCGATCGGCAGGAACCATGCCACTCCACCTGAAGTTTCAAGCATTTCTTTATGATCCAGGTATTGGATCTCATTAAGGTTTTCAAAGGTTTTCATAATATTCATGTTTTAAGGTTAATAATCTGTATGAGAATAAACGGGCCGGGTTTATTCATCATACTATTCTTTCAGGTTCAGCTGAACAGGTTCAAATCTAATCTAAGCCACTGCACTATTTCTGCAGTTATATTAAGTTTTTAACACGTTGCGCTATTGGAAAAGCTAAATAATTGAATCATATTTTTTTGTAGAACCGTCCCGAGTACTCGGGATGGCTACAAATTCCTCATTATTAATATCGTCGGTTTAATCGCACAACGCGTTAATTTCTAATAATTCATAATATATTCTGTATAGTGGTTTTCGAAAACTGACTCCCAGCCTCCGGCTGAAATATCACGTGCTTCATTCTTTTCAATCTGATCGGTTGCGAATGACATAACCAGCTCTCCATTCACGTAATAGATGTAACTGTTGTGGTAATAACTAAAGGCAATAGGTGCACCAAGCTCCTTCATGTTATTAATGTACTCATATACCCTTCTTTCTGATATTCCAAGCTTACCGGCAAGTTCCCTCGGACTCCCGGTCGCCCTGTGTTTGACCAAAGTATTGATCCTCAGCATTTTGTTAATATATTTCATTACTGGCATAATGGTTTGGTTTTAAAATGTTCCCTATTCATATATGTCAGAAATATGATTTTATCGTACCCGGGAAATGTATTTTTTTAAGAAAAATATTAAATGCTTGGATTACAGTACATTCCAATGGAGAAAGGATGGGGGAAGAGAGCTACTCTATTATATTTTTATCAATCAGGCTATCTTTGTTTAACATGGAAAATGAATTTATTCGAATCAGATTATCAGATATTTAACAGGTACGCATTATTATGATGAACCATTTTTATATTGCACACTGCTCCCTGCTTCTTCAACCTACCACAACTTTATCAAGTGTCTTCAGATATTTTTCATCTAATGTTGCGCCCAATCCCGGCACATCCGAAACTTTAATGATACCATTTTCTGCATAGGTGACACCTCCAATTACCGGGTCTTTTTGAAACATTAAAGGTGTGTCGAAATCATAAAATATGATCTGTTCATTTGTTAAGGCCAGGTGGGCTGAAGCAGTAAAACCAAGCCGTGACTCAAGAAATCCACCTATCTGCATGTTGATACCTGACTGAACTGCCAGGTTGATAATTTTGCGGGCTTTGAAAATACCTGAAGATTTACCGAGTTTGACATTGAAAAAATCACAGGCATTCAGTTTGATCAAACGTTTGGCATCATTATGATCGAAGCATGATTCATCTGCCATGATCGGGATGGGACTATGCTGCTTCACGAAAGGGAGTTCAGTACAATTCCAGCGTGGGATCGGTTCTTCACAAAATTGAATATTCCACTCCTCCAGGGAGGATAAAATTGAAATAGCTGACTGGGTATCCCATCCCTGATTCGCATCTATCCGCAGCGGTATATCAGATCCGACTGCCTGTCGTATTGCTATCATTCGTTCAATATCTTTTTCTTCCGATTCACCAAGTTTTACTTTTATGACCTGGAATCCTTCATCTTTAATCCGGACAGCATCATTAGCCATCTTTTCAGGAATATCGATACTGACTGTATAATCAGTGATTAAAGTCTTGTCATTTTTTCCTCCAAGGTATGCATATAAGGGGAGGACTGCATGCCTGGAAGCAATATCGTGTAAAGCGATGTCGAAGGCACTTTTAATGCTGGTATTACCGTAAATCAAGGTATCCATGGCAGAAACGCATTCACCAATATTCAAAGGATCCCTGTTCAAAAGAATATCTGCAATGTTCTGGCCAATAATAAAACAGGTCTCCATACTTTCACCATGTATAGCCTTTGAGGGACTGCATTCACCGTAACCCGTGATACCATCATTTGTCCTGATGATCAGATATATGTTTTCTGCATATTCATGAACTCCCAGGGAGATTTTAAATGGTTCTTTAAGTTTGATCCTCGACTGGTAAAGTTCGATTTGTTCTATTCGACAATGATGGTTTGTCATTTTAAAAGATATTTTTAAATGCAGCAGCGGTGATCAAAAAACCATTTGTATTTATCTGGTGCTTAAAAATAGAAAAAATCGTTTATTTTTTAGAGGCTGTCTAAAAAGTAGGATAAACCACAGAGTCCGCAGAGAAGTAACTTTCTTAATATCAAACCTCTGTGAACTCTGTTTAATCTCTGTTTCCTCTGTGGTTAAATGTTTTAATAGACTTTTTAGACAGCCTCTTGATATTTATTCAATCCCGGGATTATAGAAAAGAATATTAAAGAAATAAAATATTGCTTCCCACCTGATAATAATGATAAGAAGGATAATTAAGAGTAACAGGTACAGGATCATTCTGCCTGTCGGGAGTTTTCTTGGTTTATGTCGGAGATTAATCAAGGTTTATTAAAAATCCGATTACGAGATCCCTGCCTGTCAGGCAGGCCTCCTCTCCGCCTAAAGCGGATCGTCGGGATGACTTTTTTCAATCTTTGATTGTCACACTCATACGATGACGTGGAGTTATCGTATGACTAATCTCACACTCTTTACTTACACACCCCAGCCCTAGACCCCCAGCTAACAGCTCCCAGCCCCCAGCACCTAAAGCTCCTCAAAATACTCAAACGCATCGATTATGTCCAGGTACACTCCATCAAATCCAGCATCCAGGATTTTATTAAGATAGGCATTTTCATTGCCAAATATAATCTGTTTCCATTCATCCATCCAGTATTTGACCTTATAATTCCCTTCCCAGTCGGGATTTTCATTATACAACCATTCAGGATTGCCTTTTTTCCAGGTACTTTTCCAGTAATACCTGTAATTTTCGGCTTCACCAATACTCATATAACAAACAACCAGTCTTTTACCACCGTTAGCTTTATCTCGCAGTGCTTCAATATCAGTACTTGTAAACGGTTTTTCGTTAAAAAAGAGGTCCATAATCAGAAGGTCATAGGTGGTTGATATTATTGCGGCGATAAGATCCTGTCTGCTTGAAAATTGGTCGGGATTGATCAGGTAAAGAAAATTTTTTATTTCACTGGGAGAAGTGATCACAGCATCATTTTCTCCAAATGGTGTGGAAGGGTAGGAGGGGATGTTGTTAAGCTCCCGTTGATTGGCTGCAAATGATACATAACCTTTCATGTTGTTCCTGGAATATGAATCATCCATTTTTGGGGGTGTACTGCAATAATCTGTTACAAGTATTACTACATCATATTCCAGGGCCAAATCCAGAAAATCAGTCAAATATTCCGTTTCAGTAATGGGTGTAGCTTTATTGTCATCATCATATCCGTAAAACAGGTCCTCGCGTCCCTGTCCGTCAATAGCTGCAAGGTATGTAAGGTCGGCCGTTCCTTTATTATCACCGTTCAGTGTGATCAGCTCCTGGCCATTCTGGGGTATAATGATGAAATCCGGATCATTTGTTTTCGAATAACTGCTGATCGCCTGCACAAAATCACGCATTTCCTGTTTAAAGTCAAGGTCGGGGATATCTCTGTGGCAGGCAGATATCAATATTATTAAAACGAAAAAAAATATCTGATGATATAATCTTTGTTTCATAGGTATGCTTATAAATTTATGAATATAAGCAATTAATTTGTTTTGATAGAAGTATGATGGATCAGTTCTGCCGATTGTTAATCGGTAGTTACAACTAAAATGGATGGAACAGTCAAACCCGGTTGCTAACCGGGGCATTTGGTTCCTTGTCCCTGATACCAGAAACCAGTTTTATTCAGCAAAACGAAGAAAAGACGGATAACCAGGTACTATTTACTCCGGTTGACAACCGGGTTTACTATATTCCTCCTTTGTTACTACTACTGCCGGTTAACAACCGGCAGAACTTTATAACCCTAAATCCAAAACTCGAAGAACCCTGTACCCTTCCTTAGCCTTAGCCTTAGCCTTCTTCTTATTCATACCTGAGTGATCTGGCCGGATTCATCAGCCCGGACCGAATGGACTGGTAACTGACAGAAAGAAGAGCTATGATAAGTGCAATCATTCCGGCAAGAATAAAATCAAATATTTGAATATCGATGTGGTATGCAAAATTCTCCAGCCAATTGTGTGAAAAAAAATAACCTGCAGGTAATGCGATAATCAATCCGATAAGAACATAACCGATAAACTGCCGCGATATCAGTATTGATATCCCGAAAATATGCGCTCCATTGCTTTTCCTGATTCCTATCTCTTTTGTTCTTGATTCTGCTGAATAGGCTGACAGGCCGAACAATCCCAGGCACGAGATAAAAATTGTGAAAATGGCGAAGAACTTAAAAATATCCCTCAGGTTGGTTTCCGATTTGTATAATTGGTTGAACTTATCATCCAGGAAAATGTAATTAAAAACCGTTCCGGGAGCTATTTTTTCTATTTGTTTTTCAAGATCTTTAAGCATTTCAGGTGTATTTCCGGGAGTTAATTTGATCATCAGAATACCTGTCCACATACCACGGAATTCAGGGTTGGTATTATATTCCAGCACGAGTGGCTCAATCTGGTGATGCAGACTGGCAAAATGAAAATTGCTTGTAACACCAACAATTTCACCATACTGACCAAAAAAGGAAGTAGCCTTTGTTCCAACAGGGATATCAAGGTTGAGCACCTCAATAGTTTTTCTGTTTACAATGAATTCACTCCTGCCCTTTGGTGGTATTTGGAAATTCCTGCCTTCTTCCAGCTGTATATGAAGTAAGGGGATAAAGTCTTCATCCACCCGTAGAAATCTTAATGCCGGTTGGTCAGCATCATCCGGTAAACCATCTGGTGTCATTCCTTCAACACTGAAATTCTCGCCGATCAATTGGCTGGTGATTGCGGATCCCTGAACGAAAGATAAATTACCCAGTTCATCTTTGAGAGTTTGGGGATTATATACAGCCATTTGACGGGCCTTTCCATTTAAATTGAAAACCACGATATGTTCCCTTTCGAAGCCAAGTTTTTTGCTTTGTAAAAAATTCATCTGACGGAAAATCACTATTGTAGAGAAGATCATAAAAATTGAAACTGTGAATTGAATAATCACCAGTATCCTTCTCAAAAGATTGGTAGAAGAATAAGGTGCTTTGATATCTTTGATGGCATCAACCGGTTTAAATCTTGAAACAAATAGCGATGGATAAAGACCGGATAAACATCCGAGAATTAAAATTATTGATATGAAAGGCAGTATATTATCCAGGATTAATATGTTCCGTGTTCTCACTAATATTCCGGTAATTGAATTGTATACAGGGAGGGCAAGATCAATAAACAGGATAGAAAGCACTGCTGCCAGAATAACGATAAGCATTGATTCACTCTGGAACTGGATGATAAGCTGAGCCCTTTTTGCACCTACAACTTTTCGAATCCCAACCTCTGTAAGCCTTTTGAATGACCGCGAAGTGGCAATATTAACATAATTAACGCCTGCAATGATCAGGATAAAAACAATGGATAAAATAAATACATAAATGTATGTAATATTACCATTGGGACCCATTTCCTGCTCAAGGTTCGATTTCAGATGTATATCTGTGATGGATTGTAATGCGAATTCCCCTGTAATTTCTTCCCGGGATTGATACTTGCTGTAGAAATCAGCACGGAATTCAAACAGTTTTTCTTTGAGATCACCGGCATTTAC
>CAZGOR010000246.1:0-6190 GCA_964527875.1 uncultured Bacteroides sp.
CTTTGGGACTTCAATGAATATGCTGATCAGCAGAGAGCTGGCGTAATGTTAAATTACAGGAGCTTCGATATGGAAGAAGGTTATCCCGGGAATTTAAAGTTGGAGGTTAACTTTTCACTGAATGATAATAATGAACTAACCATTGAATATACTGCTTCAACGAATGCAAATACACATCTTAACCTGACTCATCATGGTTATTATAATCTGAATGGCGGGAAGGATCTTATTTATGATCATGAATTATTTATTAATGCAAGCAGTTATGTTGAGACTGATAAAGATCTGATACCAACAGGAGAATTAATCCTACTGAAAGGGGGAGCTGTTGATTTCAGGACAATGAAACCAATTGGCAGGGATATCAGTAAGCTGGAAAATGGTTATGATCATTGTTATATTTTGAACAAGAAGGCAGAAGGACCTGAACTTGCTGCGAGAGTGAACCACCCGGCATCCGGACGTATCATGGAAGTTTATACAACTGAACCGGCAATTCAATTTTACAGTTCAAACTTTTTAGAGGGACTTAACGGAAAAGACAATATTGAATACAGAAAACATCTTGCTTTATGTCTGGAAGCCCAGCATTATCCCGATTCTCCCAATCACCCTCATTTTCCTTCAACACTCCTGAAACCAGGTGATATCTATAAGCAAACAACCATTTATAAGTTCCTGACAGAATAAATTGTTAAATTGTCAGGTTATCAATATTATTATTTGATCACAGAGAACCACAGAGATCAGTTTCTCCGTGGTTCACTTATATGCTTCCGTGATTCTCTGTGACCAGAAGATTATTTTCCTTTAATTTAAACTCCAGCATCTACTCCCTCAGCCTCAGCCTTAGCCTTCTTTCCATTGCGAATTGTAACCATTGCGACAATTATTTATCTTATTATCTTTGGCTTAATTTAATCTCCTGAGATAATATATATTCCTGTAAAAAAGACGTATTATGTATAACAGAAGAACCTTTCTTAAAACATCGTTAGCAGCTACAGCTGGCATCTCACTTCAAAAAAAGCTCCTGATACATTCCCAACAATTACGGAATGATAAGTTACCTGTTGTAATATCAACCTGGTTTCATGGACTTAAGGCAAATGAGGCGGCATGGAAAATCCTTGCTTCAGGCGGTTATGCTATGGATGCGGTTGAACAGGGAGTAAGAGTTTCAGAAGCAGATCCTGAAATAAACTCAGTTGGATATGGTGGTTTACCTGACAGTAATGGACAGGTAACACTCGATGCCTGTGTGATGGATGAAAAAGGGAATGCCGGTTCAGTTGTTTATCTGCAGAATATTATGCATCCTGTATCGGTGGCCAGGAAAGTGATGGAAAATACTCCACATGTGATTCTTGCCGGGGAAGGGGCGTTAGAGTTTGCTGTATCCCATGGTTTTAAGGAAGAAAATCTGCTGACTCCAGAATCAAGGATAGCATGGGAACAATGGATGAGTAAAAGTAAAGATGATTCAGCAGTGAACCTTAACCATGATACGATTGGTATGCTTGCTTTAGATAAAGCACATAACATATGTGGTGCATGTACGACAAGCGGACTGGCATTTAAATTGCCCGGAAGGGTAGGAGATTCACCGATCATTGGTGCAGGTCTTTATGTTGACAACGATGTTGGTGCAGCTGCTGCAACAGGTGTGGGTGAACTGGTACTGAAGATTGTTGGATCTTTTCTGATTGTTGAACTCATGAGAAACGGCTGGACACCCGGCCAGGCATGCCGTGAAGCGGTATCACGCATCAGAAAAAAATTCCCTCATGAGACATCTGCACAGGTTGGATTTATTGCCCTTTCAAATAAGGGAGAAATTGGTGGTTATTCCTTGAAGAAGGGATTTAACTATGCTGTCTGCAGGGAGGGTAAGAATGAACTGGTTGATGCGGATTATTTAATGTAGATATAATTGATTTTTAAATAATTGTGATAAAAAGACTTCTCGCAGATTAGCACAGATTCCTGCCTGCCGGTAGGCAAGTAACCGCTGATTTACGCAGAAAAAATATACTGGGATTTTGTATTCTGCGAAAATCTGCATTTCAATCTGCGCATATCTGCGAGAAATATAAATTTAGGGACTTTCTAAATATCACATAGGGGGTGAGTCCTGAGAACGAAGCGTGAATAAAATTCATTAATAAAAATATATCAGCTGTACATTAATAATTTATATCAAGTAATGATAATATGTTAAGATTTCGCTTACTGTTAATACCGTTAATGTTTTTCTTAAGCACTTCAGCTCAGGATCTGGTAGATTTCAATTACACTGCCGGAGCAGCTATTAAATCCATTGTTCTGAATGATGAGAACATTTTTGTACTGAGAGACCCTGAACCCTCATTTTCGTTTCTCCTGAATGGTCAGTATAAATTATCAACAGAATCTTTAAACCAAACCTATCCTGGAAAATGGACTTTCGAGTTGGACGGAGGATTAAAGGGGAAATTCAGCAAAACGGAATTCACCGGAAAGAGACTTACATATGTTTTGTTCCTTGAAAATACCGGATATGATACCTTGATCCTTGAAAATGTTGTTCCTTTCGGACAAAAGGATAACCATGTCCATATCACATCAACAGGATCATGGGAACTTGCTCGTGCTAAATTATTCAGGCCAGGTTACGGACCGGTCAGAGTTTTATTGCCAGATAATGCCTGGGAGATGGGTTATGGATCTTTTAGGGTGGAAAATAATATTTCACTATGTGCCATATCGAGGCGTACAGCTTATGAGGGTTCGGTCAGGAGAAGATATCAAACATTGATTCCTCCCGGCGGAATAACTGCCTTAAGATCTTTATCCCTGAAAGCTAAAGAACGGCAAACCAGGTTCTTCATAGCTTATAATCCATGGGATGAGAGTATCCGGAAAGAAGATTCTTACAAAGCACTTACACGGATCATTAGTGCCATTGAAGCAGATGGTGTGGTACTGGATACAAGAGGAAAATCAAGTTACGAATTGCAGCAGGCTGCCGACAGAGCCCGGCCGGGTGTGGTCATGTATAGCGAGGGAATGGCAATTCCGGAAGATATGCCCGGTATTGTTTCGGGAATAGTACATGATGCTATCAGGTTTCAGCCGGAGCTGAACATGAACAAACTTATTAAACCTGAATTTGGTATTTTTCGTGTTTGCCATATCCGCGATGGTCGTCTGCATCGCGAAGCAGCCATATCTTTTCTGAATGGGATAGGGACCGAAATCATAGGTTTTGCACCGGGCAGACCGGCATGGATGGATGAAGAATTCATATACCTGGGCAAAACCACAATGATCCTGCGTGAGCATAAAAAAGCATTCCTGGACCGGGACTGGATTCCACTGATTGAAACGCTCCAGGATTCTGTTTGGGTTAATCAATGGCAGGATGGTGAAAAATATATCTATACTGTTTATAGCCTTTTGCCGGAAGGCTCATATTATACCCCGACATCAAGCATCTGGTATGTCAAAGGAGGTCCGCAACCAATCGATCAAACTCAGATGTTGCTTCTGGTATCACCAGGTTTTGACAGATGCTCAACGGTGGGATTCCGTTGTGTAAAAGATGCGTATTAAGATAGGATCTCACTCACCGGGTGACTCCAAGTCACCCGGTGAGTATTAAGTATTAAAAGATCCTTATTAACTTTAAACATTGATTTCATTAATATATAATGAAAATATCGCATTTATTTTTAATTATTATTTTAATATTTACTTCTGTCTTTATATCAGCACAGGACATTGAAAATATTTACTTATCATGGTACAAAACTCTCATTGTTAATGATTCGGATACATATATTGCTGATCCGCGCATGTTCTATTATGATGTATCATTTTATTATATTGATCTGGCAGTTAATGACACCAGTACGTATATTACCGGATTTACTGAAATACAGGCAAGGGTAGATACATCTGAAATAAATGAACTCCTGTTTGAACTCTCGTCAGATTTAACCATTGATTCCATTGATATAAATGGTTTCAGTCAAACAACTTATGATCATTCTGATGATCTTATTGTGGTTTATCCAACTGTAAGCTTAAACAGGGATGATCACTTTGCCTGCCGTATTTTTTATCATGGGAGTGATGGAAATGATAGTTTTTTCTCCGGTATATCAAACAGGACAGATTCTCAGTTGGATATCAGTGTAACATACACATTATCCGAGCCTTTTCATGCGAAAGACTGGTTTCCCTGCAAGCAGGTACTGAATGATAAGGCAGATTCAGCATATGTTTTTATTACTGTTGATACCAGCCTGATGGCCGGCTCAAACGGAATTTTGACAAATACAACAGAATTACCCGGCGGTATGCACAGGTTTGAATGGAAAACAAAATATCCGATTGCCTTTTATCTTTTGTCGATTTCGGTATCAGATTACCAGGATTACAGCATCTATGCTTTTAGAGATGGATCTGGTGATTCTCTCCTGATTCAAAATTATATTTATGATGTTCCGGGGTTTCTTGAGGAGAACAGGGAAGATATTGATGCAACACGTGATATTATTGAACTTTATTCAGAGCTTTACAGTTTATATCCCTTTTATAACGAGAAGTATGGTCATTGTGTTGCACCCTTGGGGGGAGGGATGGAACATCAGACTATGACAACATTATCCAGCTTCAATTTTTATCTGGTTGCCCATGAACTGGCTCACCAGTGGTTCGGTGATAATGTAACCTGTGCAACCTGGCAGGATATCTGGATCAATGAAGGCTTTGCTTCTTATTCTGAATACCTGTCAGCAGAATTTCTTCTCTCCAGGGAAGATGCGCAAACATGGATGGTAAATGCTCATGACAGGGCCAGAACTGAACCTGATGGCAGTATTTACATTCCTGTTGAAGATGCCAATGATGAATGGCGGATCTTCAGTGGTGCACTGTCCTATAAAAAAGGAGCTTCTCTGCTTCATATGATCCGCTATGAACTTGAGGACGATAATATTTTCTTTAAAACTTTACAAAACTTTCAGACTGTCTTTAGAGACAGTGTGGCTACCGGACTGGATTTTTTAAACGTTCTGGAGAAAACTTCCGGCAAGGATTTTAAATGGTTTTTTGACCAATGGTATTTTGGTAAAGGCTATCCTGAATTTGCAATGACATGGTGGCAGGATCAAGATACCCTGATCATTGCCTCCTCACAAACGGGATCCTCTGAGGAGACAACTTTTTTCAGAACTCATCTTGATTTTCTCATCCGGTTTCTTGATGGTACCAATACATTGATACGTGTTGAACAGACAAGCAACGAGCAATATTTCAAAATCAAGGTTCCTTTATTTGTTTCAGATGTTATTGCTGATCCTGATAACTGGATACTCGATCTGACTATGCTTCTTAAGAAACCTCTTGAGGAAGGTACTTTCAGTATCGGTCCAAATCCATTCAGGGACAGGATATGTGTGGCATTCAGTGATAATGATGTTCAAAGGGATATTATCATCTCCGATATTAATGGAAAAGTCATTAACCGTTATCAGACGGAAAGCAATATTATAAGCCTTTCCCTGGCACATCTTGTCCGGGGTATATATTTATTTACCGTGGTTGAAGAAGGAGAGTCAGTAACAACAAAAATCGTGAAAGAATAGGTTTTTTTGAAGAGGCTGTCTAATAAGTTTTAAAATTTTTAACCACAGAGGGACACAGAGAAATAGCAGAGTTAACAAAGGGATCAAAATCAATCAGTTATCGCTCTGTTTTCTCTGTTTATTCTCTGTTATCTCTGTGGTTAATTGGACTTTTTAGACAGCCTCATTAATTAATATTATTTTACAGTTAATATAACTTTTTTAAGATCTTCAAGTCTGGATGACGATCCGACATATACGGTAAACGTTCCTGGTTCGACAATATATTCTCCTTTCTCCATGTCATAGAATTCGAGTTCCTTTGGAGTTATTTTAAATTCAACTGTTTTTGTTTCACCCGGTTCGAGTTTTATCCGGGTAAAGCCTTTTAGTTCGCGTAAAGGTCTTACAACACTGCTTTCGTCATCCCTGATATAAAGCTGGACAACTTCTTCTCCTGCCAGGACTCCGGTGTTGGTCAATTGGGTTGAAACAGTGACTGATTCATTGGTTCCAATTTCATTTTTTTCTAGTTCAGGTTCGGAATATTTAAATGTTGTGTAACTGAGGCCATATCC
>CAZGOR010000247.1:0-6181 GCA_964527875.1 uncultured Bacteroides sp.
TGTTCTCGCACCTGCCTGCCGACTTCGTCGGACGTAGCCGACTATGTCGGCAGGCAGGTGCGAGAACAAAATAAATTATGGATTCAAAAGAAGCATTAATCAGGGCACAATCTGTTTGCAGCCGTCAGGAACAGTGCATTCAGGATATGTATATCAAACTGGATAAATGGGGAGTTACCGAATCTGATTTTGATAAGATTATCAAACAATTGGAAAAAGAAGGCTTCATTGACGAGTTGAGGTATGCTGTATCGTATGCCAGGGATAAATTCAAATTCAATAAATGGGGCAGGATCAAGATTGCCTGGATGCTCAGGCAAAAAAATATCGCAGAGGATATCATCGAACAGGCCCTGGCACAAATTGACAATGAAGAGTATGAAAACCTTCTCATCTCGGAACTTGGTAAAAAGATGAAAAACCTGAAATCCAAGGATCAATAT
The DNA here is from genome assembly GCA_964527875.1 of uncultured Bacteroides sp. Taxonomy (GTDB): domain Bacteria; phylum Bacteroidota; class Bacteroidia; order Bacteroidales; family SM23-62; genus LJUQ01. Next base: position 444 of record CAZGOR010000247.1, read on the forward strand.
GATAAAAAGAAAAAGCTCATACAGTTTGCCAGCCAGAGAGGATTTGAAAATGATACTGTTTATAAGATCGTCAACAATCTTTTCCGACCACGGCAGAAGAAATGAACATATTTTGTAACTTTGCAAACTAACGCAGTATTCAGGTTCCGGACAGTACAATTATCCTGGAAACCTGTTGTACGATTATTTTACTAAGTGATAAATTATAGAATATCTTTGAAGAACTGTCCCCCCGGCACTCGGGGGCTCTACAAATTTCCGATTATTTTAATCGTTAACTTAATCATAAAAAACCTATATCTGAAAAATAATTCATATGATTACCTCTGAACAACTTAAGGAACTGAGAAAGCGGGAGGACTCGCTGAGGAGGCATCTTTGACATTGATCAGAAGTTAAATCAGATCAGGGAATATGAAGAGCTGTCCCGTGCTCCCGGATTTTGGAATGATCCTCAGAATGCAGAATCCAAACTTAAGAAGATCTCACGGTTAAAATCCTGGACTACCGATTACAACCAGGTAAAAAGCAGCATTGATGACCTGGAGGTCCTTGTTGATTTTTTCAATGAGGGCGAAGCTACTGAAGCCGATGTAAACGAGCATTATCTCCAGACAGTAAAACTGATTGAAGACCTTGAGTCGAGAAATATGCTGAGTAATGAAGAAGATGCTCTGGGTGCTATTCTCAAGATCAATCCTGGTGCAGGAGGAACCGAAAGTCAGGATTGGGCAGAAATGCTGATGCGCATGTATATCCGTTGGGGAGAACGGAATAACTATAATGTCCGGGAAATTCATTACCTGCCCGGCGACGAAGCAGGAATAAAGTCTGTAACACTTGAGTTTACCGGTAATTTCGCTTATGGTTACCTTAAAAGTGAAAATGGTGTACACAGGCTTGTCAGACTCTCTCCCTACGATGCCAATAACAGGCGTCATACATCTTTTGCTTCGGTCTTCGTTTCCCCTATTGTTGACGATTCGATCGAAATTATTGTGAATCCCAACGATATTGCCTGGGAAACCTATCGCTCCAGTGGTGCAGGCGGACAGAATGTAAACAAGGTTGAAACAGCAGTCAGGCTCAGGCATCTTCCTACCGGAATCGTAATTGAAAACCAGGAAACAAGATCACAGCTAAAGAATAAGGAAAATGCGATGAGGATCCTGAAATCACATCTTTATGAGCTCGAATTAAGGAAAAGAAGAGATAAACAGGCAGAGATTGAAGGACTTAAAAAAAAGATAGAATGGGGATCACAGATCAGAAGTTATGTCCTTCACCCTTACAAAATGGTAAAAGACCTCCGGACAGACTATGAGACTTCAAATGTGCAGGATGTGCTCGACGGAAACCTAAACGATTTCATCAAAGAATATTTAATGCATTACGGCAGGGCATAAAAAAACTGATAAATTATCCGGCCACATTATTTACATCGCAGGTAAATAAAAATATTTTATTTTTAGAAATTAAAAACATACCGAATCATGAATAAGTTTACCCGTTTTTTTATCCTGGCTGTCATAATCACATTGGTTTGCCAGACCTGCAAGAAAGATGATGATTTTTACCACATCACTGCGTATGAGGAGCAGCTGCATTATTATGTGAATGCATATCGTGAATCACAGGAACTATACAAGCTGCTTGTCCTTCAGCCTGTCATGGTTGTTGAAGCCCAGGCCAATAGTGCCGACTGGAAAAATGGCGGGGACCCTTTATCAGGTCTTCAAACCCGTTTCGAGACCGTCATTGAAAAAATCGGAGGCTCCAGTACCAGTACAGGAGTAATCACAACCCTTGTCCATAATATTTCTGCTGATAGCGTTGTGAATTACTGGATCGCGGACTCCGCAGCACAGGCTGTCCTGCTTGGAGATTATACACAATCCGGCCCGGGAGTAGCTATGGGAGATGATGATGCTATCTATATCACACATATGTTCTTGTTTATTCCTGATAAGCCGTAAGACGTTATGTCATTACACAACATAAGTTATTAATTATAAGACTCTTTGGGCTATATTATAACATGTTTTTTAATTGTTCACGAAATGGCACTCTGAAAAATATTGACTTCGTTAATACTTTGCATTCCACAGGGCAACACTTCCTAAAGAATTAAATGAATATATGAATTATGTTAAATCAAAATTATCATCAAATTAAAAGTAAAACATCATAATAATTTTAATCAAAATTAAATACTAATTTAAATGGCTATAAGAATAGAAAAAGACACCATGGGGCCTGTTGAGGTTCCTGCCGACAAGTACTGGGGTGCCCAGACTCAGAGATCGTTAAATAACTTTAAGATTGGTAACCAGAAAATACCCCTTGAAGTCATTTATGCTTTTGCATATCTGAAAAAGGCAGCAGTTCTGGCTAATCTTGACCTCGGTGTACTACCTGAAGAAAAAGCAAAACTGATTGCCAGGGTCTGTGATGAGATCCTTGAGGGCCAGCTTGACGACCAGTTCCCCCTGGTTGTCTGGCAGACTGGTTCAGGCACTCAATCGAATATGAATGTAAATGAAGTCATCGCGAACCGTGCCCATGTGCTGAAGGGAAATAAACTGGGAGAAGGTCAGCGGTTTATTCATCCGAATGATGATGTAAACAAATCACAGTCATCCAATGACACTTTTCCCACAGCCATGCATATTGCAGCTTATAAAAGGATCACGGAAACAACTATTCCCGGTGTGAAAAGATTGAGGGATACCCTTTCAAAGAAAGTGGAAGAATTCATAGAGATTGTCAAAATTGGCCGTACTCACTGGATGGATGCTACACCGCTGACACTCGGTCAGGAGTTCTCCGGGTATGTATCCCAGCTTGATCATGGACTGAAAGCTCTCGAAAACACGCTCCCGCACCTTTCGGAGATTGCCCTTGGGGGAACAGCTGTGGGTACAGGCATCAATGCACCCAAAGGTTATGCTGACCTGGTTGCCAAAAAAATTGCTGAACTGACAGGATTGCCCTTTGTTACTGCTCCCAACAAATTTGAATCCCTGGCAGCCCATGATGCTGTGGTGGAAGCTTCAGGTGCCCTGAAACGACTGGCCGTCAGTTTAATGAAAATCACAAATGATATCCGCGTCCTTTCATCCGGTCCCAGAAGTGGAATAGGCGAGATCATTATACCGGCAAATGAGCCGGGATCTTCCATTATGCCAGGAAAAGTGAATCCCACTCAGGCAGAAGCCTTAACCATGGTATGTGCACAGATCATCGGCAACGATACGGCTATTGCTATAGGTGGAATGAACGGGCATTTTGAGTTGAATGTTTTCAAACCCCTGATGATCGTAAATCTTCTTCATTCGGCACAACTACTCGGTGAAGCATGTATCTCGTTTAATAATAATTGTGCTGCGGGCATCGAACCAAACCTGGAAACAATCAGGAAAAACCTGGAAAACTCGTTGATGCTGGTTACCGCCCTGAATACCCATATCGGATATGAGAAAGCAGCAGAAATAGCCAAAAAAGCTTACTCCGATAATACCACATTGAGAAAAGCAGCACTGGATCTGGGATATGTGACAGAAGAAGAATTCAATAAATGGGTGGATCCAAAAAAGATGGTTGGAGAAATATAGACACACTATCTTAAAAATCATAACGGTTGTTGTGTCCCGGCTATATAAGCCGGGCTCTACATAATAAATCAACATGTCAAATAAGGGTTGTGACACAACCCCACAGGCGGACTTTTTTGGCATACCCCCTGGTGGGAAAAGCTACAGGTTGAAAACCGGGATTGTTGTCATTCTTCTACGGTATTGAATGTGTCCGGTTAGCAACCGGACTTTTCTATCATTCACATTGTTGTATTACATCCGGTTAGCAACCGGATGAACTTTTTTTAGTTGGTCCGATTGCCAATCGGACCAGAAAAATAATGTGGTGCAGCAGAAAAGTCCGATTGTCAATCGGACCGGGAAGTAAATAATGCATGGTAGAAAAGAAGTTATGACACAACCCCTTACAGGGCTCTGAAATAAAGGTCGATCCTGTTTCACAGGGTGCTGCCCTGTGCTGAAACCTGTCTGCCGAATTTTATCCGATTTATCGATATCAGAATTAACATTTTTAACAATTTTTTATTCTTATCTATCAAATTATTACAGATATTACATTAAAAACTAGTGTTTTTAATTGCTCCCCTTTTAAAGATTTCTCTTATTTTTGAACCACGTTTCTAATCCAGCTTAATGAAATCGTATAAAGAAAGGCCAAAACTCTTTTCAGAGTTCCCTCCTGTAAAAACCGAAGAATGGGAAAAAAAGATCCGCGAAGATCTTAAGGGTGCTGATTATGATCAGAAATTGCTCTGGAGAACAAATGATAAGATGGTGTTCCGGCCCTATTACCGGAAGGAAGATCTGCCTGAACTTAAATACCTGGATCCTCTCCCGGGACAATATCCATTTGTTCGTGGTAATAAGGTTAGCAATAATGACTGGGAGATTCGTCAGAATATTATTGTCCGGTCATTTAGCACTGCAAATAAAATGGCACTTGCTCTTCTTGAAAAAGGAATCACTTCACCCGGATTCATCCTGAAAGGAATGATCCCTGAAACAGAAAAACAGCTTGAGAAATTAATAGCCGGTATTGACGTTCAGACAATTCCCATACATTTCTTTATCGATTCCAATGATCATTCAATTCTAAAACTGCTTTCCGCATTGATCCGGAAAAAAGGCCTGAATCCGGCCCTGGTAAAAGGTTCATTAAATCTTGATCCGCTCGGCTTCCTCTTCCAAACAGGCAGATTCCATCAGGATAAAAAAAAGGATATGTATGCTCTGAAAAAAGCCATTGAATTTGCCTCATCCGCTCTTCCTTCATTCAGAATCCTGACGGTAAATGCCAGCATTTTTCACAATGCCGGTGCTTCCATTTCTCAGGAATTGGCCTTTGCAATTGCTGCCGGAACAGAATATCTGGCACTCCTGACCGAGCCCGGACTTACAGTTGATGAGATTGTCCCCCGTATGGGTTTCCATTTTTCTGCCGGAACAGAATACTTTCGTGAAATTGCTAAATTACGGGCAGCAAGATTATTATGGTCAGTGATCACAGATAATTTCGGTTCCCGGAAAACGGATGCGTCAGCCATGTATATCCATAGTTCCACATCAGAATGGGCAACAACCATCTATGATCCATATAACAATATGCTGCGGGCAACAACAGGAACGATGTCAGCTATCTTTGGTGGTGCCGATTCAGTTTCCGTAACACCCTTTGATCAGGCTGCCGGGAACCCAGGTGAATTCAGTGAAAGAATTGCCAGGAATACCCAGATTATCCTGAAGGAAGAAGCCTATCTGAATAAAGTTGTCGACCCCGGGGCTGGAGCATATTATATTGAAAAACTGACCGGGACAATATCAGAACATGCCTGGAAGCTTTTTCAGGAAACTGAAAAAAACAAAGGTTTATTGAAAACCTTCAAAAATGGAACGTTACAGGAAACTATTGAAAAGTTTGTCAGGAAAAGACTTGACGGTATTGCACAACGAAAGGAAGTTCTGCTGGGCATTAATCAATATCCCGACCTGAGTGAAAGAGCTTCATGGAAATTAAATCTTATTGAAGATGGTATTCATCCCGGTCAACAAAATGCTTTGTTCGCAAAACCCCTTAAAAAAATCCGTGCCGCCGCTCAACTTGAGAACCTCCGGCTTAAAACAGAAAAAGCAGAAAAAAGACCT
>CAZGOR010000248.1:0-6143 GCA_964527875.1 uncultured Bacteroides sp.
TAGTAATTAGATTAAAGCTTAAGTTAATTTGATCTTAGTATGAATCTTTTAATTAGTAATTTTATTGAGTAAATTTTGAAATCCGGAACTCAATGTTCAAATCCTTTTTTCGAGATTTTTTCAAAAGCGAATTAAAAATCACCCTTCTGTTGCTGTTGATCAGTATCCTCGCTTACTGGGAAATATCGCTGCTTCAATACAGTTTGCATTGGGATATGCTCGATGTGATCCTGCCATGGCGATATCATGTGGGAGAGTGTCTGCAAAATCTTTATATGCCATTTTGGAATCCCTATCAATCGGCTGGTTATCCCATTCATGCCGATCTCCAGTGCCCCACCTGGTATCCCGAAACGATCCTGGTTGGATCTGTATTCGGATACTCCAATATTACTCTCCATATCCTATTCATAATCTATATATTTATCTCAGGATACGGGACATTCAAACTTGCCAGGTATTTCGGTGCGGATAACCTGCCTGCCTTCATTGCCGGTTCAGCACTTATGCTGACCGGTGTCTTTGTGTCTCACGCCCAGCACCTGTTTATTATCGTAAGCATGGCCTGGATGCCATGGGTAATTCTCTATTATCTGAAATTATCAGAGAATCCCACAGACAAGAGGAATATAATGATCTTCAGTTTATTTACCTTTCTGCTTATCAGTGGTGGCTACCAGGCTATCAGCATTGTTATGGCCTACCTGTTATTCATTTTTTTCATTTTCTATTGTATCAGGGCATTGATCGACAAAGATTACAATAGATTCTTCAGAATCATCAGGGCAAATCTGGCATGGGTACTGATTACAACAGGCCTTTGCCTGATTATTATTGCATCTCTCAGGAATGTTTTTGATTATGTTGACAGGCTTTCGGGTATCTCTCTGGAACAAGCACTTGCCGATCCTTTTGGTCCCCGGTCACTCATCTCATTGCTGGCACCATTCGGAGTGGTAAAAGATCCGGATTTTTTTGGTACGGACATCAGTATATCAAATCTCTATATGGGCATCTTCATGCTTGGATTTTTCCTGGCAGGTCTGTTTATAAAACTTAAAGCCGAATTAAAGATATTGCTGGTATTCGGATTTATTATCCTCCTGGCTTCTTTCGGGCATCATCTTCCCGTGCGCGAAGTACTTTATAAATACTTTCCCCTGATGGATATGTTCAGGATTCCAGGATTTCTCAGGGTCTATATCATCATTCCGGTCATTGTAACAGGAGGATTAGCAATCAACACCGCTATTAAAGAACCGGGGAAAATACGTAAATGGCTTATTGCCTCTTTCATTGTTACAGGTGGTTCGTTATTGCTCCTTTTGTCCTGGAGTGTTTTAAACATTTCCGGTGAGAGTTCCGTACTCATGGATCCCAACATTGATTTCAGGGAAAAAACTGAATCAACTTCTTTATATGAACATGTATTAATACACAGTATCATTCAGATCATACTAATGACTTCATTCTTCCTGTTATTCCTCAGAAAGAAACGGTTAAAACTCATCATACCCATATTTATACTGACGGAGATGTTTATCGCTGTACAGCTGAATATCATGTATACTGCGTGTTCAGTTGATTTTCATCCCCTGGCGATCAGGGCGGAATTAAAGGAAAGGCCGCAGGGATTTCCCCTTCCCCCGCCATATGAAATAGCCGGGAACAGTGACCGTGCAGCCTCTTTTGTACCGCTCTGGCGGAATGTCAACATCTTCAATAAAACAGTCTCTTTTGATGCATTCACTTCATTTAAACTGAAAGGATACAAATATCTTGAAGACAAGGTTCCACTGCTGAAAGAAGCAATACTCCGGAATCAGCTTGTTTACCTCTCAGACCGTATCTATGATGAAGATGATCATCCCCCGAACGGCCTGAAAAGATTTCATCCGGGGGATCTGTTTTTTAATTCAGCAGATTTTGAAAAAATTACCGGAAAAAATCTTAACAGTTCTCCCGGCGATACTGCATTTTTAACAGGATTCAATCCCAATAAGATCACAACATATACAAAAACACGAAAGCAACAGGTATTAACCCTCCTTCAGAGCAATTATAAGGGATGGAAGGTTTTTATTGATGGGAAACAGGTACCGCATTATACCTCGAACCACCTGTTTATGTCTGTCATCCTGCCGGCCGGTGAACATGAAATTACATTTGAATACAGAAATCCTGTGGTAAAAGCAACCTTTATCATCTCTTATTCAATTTTACTGATCATCCTTGTTTTCCTCAGTCTTAACTATCTGAAAACAATTCATAAAAAACCAATTAAAATTCTTTTGCCTGCTGGTGTGTTTGTTCTGATACTCATTGCTTTTGTTTTGTTCCTGAACAATTTACGCCGCAACCGGCCCGGCAGGATCTACCATCAATACGCAGAGATGGCAAAAGATTTTGCCGGGAATAATAAGACTGAAACTCAAACGATCTTCATGGTTGATAATCCGGCACTTCTTGAAACAATCATTCATAAGCAGGATAACCGGATTAAGTTTACTGTATATAATCATTGTTCTCCGGCAATCATCACCCGGTTCTGGCATGATTTAAGCAAAAATCCTACAGATAACCTGTTATTCAGCCGGATTAATACCAGATTCTGGCCGGAAATATCATATATACTGAAGGATCTGCATCCAGGAATAAAGAAAGTTCATTCCACACCAATCAGTACAATGATGCAATTACGTGGTAAACCTGTAAAAGCAGAAGAATATCTCTATTCATCTTTCAATGACTTTGAATCTGAAAGAGAAAACTGGAAAGGGAATATTCAATTTCCTGATAGCACCCGGGCTTTTTCAGGAAAATACAGTAACAGGTTGGATTCGGCAAATAAATTCAGCTATACACTCAGCATTCCCCGTTCTGATATGACTGACAGAAGGAAATTCATCATCAATATGTCTGCTGCGGTGATCCTATCCGAAAAAGCGGATGCCTTCATTGTTCTTCAGACTAAAAGGGACAATCAAACAACAGGCTATTATACCAGGAATATTCATGAAGCTATTACCGAAAGAAATGTATGGAGAAAAGTATTTTTCTCGAAGCATCTCAGGTATAAACTCAAACCGGAAGACCAGATCAATATATACATATGGAACAACAGTAAAGGAATACTTTGGGTAGATGATTTCGGAGTGGATGTAACCTTGCATGATGATTAATTCTATTATCTTTGAAGGTCACAGGGAACCACAGAGAAAAAGAGAGAAACACAGAGATTAACTCTGTGGTACTCTTACATCTCTGTGGCCCTCTGTGAATTACTAAATCAACTAAACTAAGATGATTAAAGCCATTCTTTTCGATCTTGATGATACCCTGATTATGGAATACATATCTGTGATGGATACTTTTCTTGAGACATCACTGCTGGTTACAAAGAAATATGGGATCGATGCACAGACTTTTACAACCGTTGCCAGGGAGAAAATAAGGGAAATATGGTACCAGTTGCCCACCATTCAATATGCACGGCGTATTTCTATCAGTTCCTGGGAGGCGTTATGGGCCAGGTTTGAAGGTGATCAGGAAGAGATCCGGCAGCTAAGGTCACTTGCCGGGGAATACAGGCTTGATGCATGGACACATGCACTTAAAGCGTTCGGCATAAATGACAACAGCCTGGCAACCGAACTTGCAGAAGCATACCCGGAAATCAGAAGTACAAAACATATTCTCTTTCCTGAAACACTTCATGTTCTTGAAAATCTGCATCCTCAATACAGAATGGGTATGGTAACCAACGGAGTCCCGGACCTTCAACGGGAAAAGATTGCTGCAACCGGTATTGAATCATATTTTGAATCGATTGTGATCTCGGTTGAAGCAGGCATAGCTAAACCTGATCCACGTATCTTCCGGATCGTCCTGGAACAAATGGAAATCCATAAAGATCATGCACTAATGGTTGGTAACAACCCGGAAAGGGATGTAGCCGGTGCCCGGGATGCCGGAATAAAATCAGTCTGGATTAAACGGGACGGTGCTATAGCCGAAAAAGACCACCTGCCTGATTTTATTATCAAGGACCTGACAGGATTATCAGAAATTCTGGATAATTCGTAACTTGTAAATAAAGACCAATTGACCCGGTGTTTTTGGTAAGTTTATAGACCAGGAAGAAACTTACCCTGTTGCATCAGATCCACTTACAAACCTGGATTAAACTTGTTTGATTACTAAAAAATATTTATAACTGAAATATAATTTTATTTTATTTCTGAAAATTATATTTTTATATAATTATTGGAAACAAAATGAATTATCCTGAATTCAGGAATACAATGAAGAATTTTAAGATCTTTTCAATTGATGATATTGAAAAGATGTTTCCGGGTTTTTAAGGTTAAATCTGAATCAATGGCAAAAAAAGTACAGAATCATTAATATCAAAGAATAAAAAACAACTTATGAAAAAAACAAAAGCCGGATACATCCTTTTATTTGTTCTGGTTGTATCCTTTGTATGCTTTAGCGCATGCACCAAAACAGAACCTCAGTTAGGTAAATCTTCTGTAAAAAAAGTTATCTCGGCCATGACACTGGAAGAGAAAGCAATGCTGGTAGTTGGCACAGGTATGTTCATGGAAATTCCCGATTCTGTTATTGAAGCATTCACTGGCGGTGAAAATCCTTTCCGTCGCCGTGAGGAACCGGAAGCGGATTCTTCATACCGTGCAATGGTTGAAAGAGTCAGAAAGTTAGTTCCCGGAGCAGCAGGAAGGACTGCTGAAATTCCCCGTCTCGGCATTCCAACAACGGTGCTCGCTGACGGGCCGGCAGGACTCAGGATCAGTCCTGCTCGGAATGATGATGCCAATACTTATTACTGTACTGCTTTTCCCATCGCAACATTACTGGCTTCCAGCTGGGACACCGAACTCGTTTATAAAGTTGGTGAAGCCATGGGGAATGAGGTGCTTGAATACGGGACAGATGTTATTCTTGGCCCCGGCATGAACATACACCGGAACCCACTGTGCGGAAGAAATTTTGAATATTATTCAGAAGATCCGTTAATCACCGGAAAAATGGCTGCAGCCATGGTAAACGGGATACAGTCACAGGGTGTGGGTACATCCGTTAAACATTTCGCTGCCAATAACCAGGAAACAAACAGGAATATTGTGAACACGGTTGTTTCTGAAAGAGCACTGAGGGAAATTTACCTGGAAGGTTTCAGGATCGCTGTTGAAGAAGCACAACCCTGGACAGTCATGTCGTCATATAATAAGATCAATGGCCCCTATACTTCAGAAAGTCATGACCTTCTGACAAAAATATTAAGGGAAGACTGGGGCTTTGAAGGTTACGTGATGACAGACTGGGGTGGAGGAAGTGATCCGGTAGCACAGATGAAAGCCGGGAACGATTTGCTGATGCCGGGTCAGCCACAGCAATCTGCCGAAATTGTTAAAGCTGTTCAGGAGGGTGGGCTTGATGAAACGATACTGGATCAAAACGTGGAAAGGATCCTCCATATTATCCTTCAAACTTCCAGGTTCAATGGTTATGAATATTCTGACAATCCCGACCTTCAAGCCCATGCTGAAGTAGCCCGTCAGGCAGGAGCTGATGGAATGGTCTTACTAAAGAACCGGGAGGATGCACTTCCTCTTGCTGAAAATATCAAAAGCATTGCTGCCTTTGGTAATACTTCCTATGAAATCATTACAGGAGGAACAGGAAGCGGTGATGTAAACGAAGCTTACAGCATCTCACTTGTTGACGGATTGGAAAATGCAGGATATTTAGTTGATGAATCCCTTCAAAATGATTATATGAATTATATGGAAGAAGTTAGGGCACAGCAACCAAGAAGACGACGGTTCTTTTTTATGGGTCCCACACCAATTCCTGAGATGGAAATAAATACTGCTTCCATCCGGAAGATGGCTGATGAAAATGACGTTGCACTCATAACCATCGGAAGAAATTCCGGCGAAGGGGGTGACCGGACAGCCGGGCCGGGTGACTTTTATCTGACAGATACCGAAAAATCATTGATACAGAACGTCTCACGGGAATTCCAGTCGAGGGAAAAAAAGGCTGTTGTTATCCTTAATATAGGGGGTGTCATCGAAGTTGCCAGCTGGAGGGATTTTCCTGACGCGATCCTGCTT
>CAZGOR010000249.1:0-6125 GCA_964527875.1 uncultured Bacteroides sp.
AGATGATCTTATGGCAAAAAAGTCCGTAGTTCAGGACCACCTGAACCGAAATCATTGAAGCCAGGTTAATGGATGAGGGATCATCAGGAGTGAATACATTTTCATCATATTTATAAATCAGTTCAGTGGATAATTCATCTCCTGATACAAGAAGTATTTTATAGGGAGTTGTAATCCTTTCTGGAGTCAGGTATACCGGGCCTATGCGGAGTATTGCAAAGGTGGTAAAATCAGAAATGAGATTCTGACCTTCTGGTATCTTGCTATTTCCCATTTTACCAGGTTATTCATTCATCATCCTGAATGATGTATTCATCTTCGTCCAGTTCATCAAGGGTCAATTCTTCGAAAACATCTTCCTCTTCACGTGAGTTTTTTTCCTCATCTTCTTCATCCTCTTCCTTCACATTGATCATTTTAGAAGGTAACCTGATCAGGAAATAATCATCTTCAGTCTCCAGAGGGACAGCATAGAAAAGTTTACCCTGAACGTCGGTAAATGATTTGATAAATTCTGCAATACCTCCGGGATAAGTTTCATTCAGCAGGTTTTTCAATTCATGTGTCAATTTTTTATAATCTTTGATCACTCTTTTCTTACTCATCATATTCTGTTTAAAAGCTCATACGATTGATCATAAAGTTAATTATTTCTTCGGTTCCATCCCATAGAATATCGAATACGGGCAATCCGGTATCTTTCAGAATATCTTTTTAACCGTTGGTATTTCATGTTTTTCTATTTTTTCATGGTTTATGACTGTTAAATTAATAAATCAATGTAAAAATATTAATGAAAATGATTCGATGAAATATTAAAATATATAATTAGATAAAAATTTCATAACAGTGTATGTTTATATTTTTTCATAAGAAATAAATTATTTTTATTTCATCTGAAAACATATCCGTTTTCGAACATGCAGTGTTCAAATCCAGACACTTTTATCTTAAATATACTACCAGTAAATCAATTCTAAATCATTGATTACTAATTTTATATAATTTTTGGCAATAAAATTGTCATTAAATTGTTGTATATGAAAGGATAAATAGATTTCAAAAAGATGAGAAAGGTTGTTTACAGCTTCGGATTCCCAAGACTTTATAAGTTCATTATATATTGTTCCCTGATTGCCATTTTTGGTTTTATCACATATTTTTTCAAGGGGAACACCGATTTATCAAGCCCGGATTTATACAATGATGAATATTCCGTAATGATTGACGAGGAGTTTGAGAGCATGTTTTATTTATCAATGGATTAAATGTGGAATACAGGGGCTAGTAAAACCGGGATATCCCGGCAGTATTGTTTGGCTGCCGGGATTTTTTTTGTAAATTTCCTCTGTAAAAAGCTTGTAACTAATCAGTCAGCTTAAAATTAGCGATAAGATTCAAAAGCTTAAATTTGTTTAAACTAATTAACAAATTTAAACTTTACAATAGGGAACTCTTATGAACTTTCCTGCCTGCTGCGCCTTCCTTCAGCAGCCAAAGGCTTGCCGAAGGCGCTGCGCGAAGCTTGCGCCTCCGCTAAAGCTTTGGCGACACGCGGACAGCGAAGCAAGGCCGGCAGGCATGGTTTCATGAGTCTTTGTGTAACTTTCATGAAAAAACTTCATGTCCGTTTATCGGAGAAAATTATTCTGGATGAACAGTTTTATATAAATTGCAGAAGAGAAGATCCGGGAAGCGATTCAGAACGGGGTCTTTGACCACCTGGAAGGATTTGGGAAACCTATCGATCATAGCGATTATTTTAATGCACCGGAAGAGCTCCGGGTAGCTTACCATATTCTTAAGAATGCAGGAATACCACCGGAAGAGATTCAGGTGATGAAAAACATATACCAGATCACTAAAAAAATAAGATCTGAGCTCTCCGCCGACGAACGTGAACGGCTTGAGAGGGAAAAGGTGATGATGCAAACTCGCCTGATGATACTGAAAGAAAGTAAAAAATGTTGGTAGAGGTTTCAATGCTTCTGTTTTTCATATCTTTGTAATAAACCTTAAAAACTAACCTAATGAAACGCAGAACTTTTGTCCGAAAAACGGTTCAAACAAGTATTGCACTGTCAGCCTTACCTTTGCTTGATGGTTGCGATAAAGAAACAACCGGACTTCTTTCAAAGCGCACTTTGGGTAAAACAGGGAAAAAACTATCAATAATTGGTTTTGGGGGGATTATTGTTTCCAATATTGAGCAGGCTGAAGCCAATAACCGGGTTACCAAAGCTATTGATCAGGGCTGTAATTATTTTGATGTGGCCCCTACTTATGGCAATGCTGAAGAAATACTTGGTCCGGCTCTGGAACCATACAGAAAAGATTGTTTCCTGGCATGTAAAACGCAGAAGAGGGATGCAGCAGGTGCTGAAGAAGAACTGCATGCCTCACTTAAAAACCTGAGGACCGATTATTTTGATCTCTACCAGTTACATGCGATTTCTTCTGTTGATCAGGTGGAACAAGCCTTTGGACATGGTGGAGCAATGGAGACTTTTATCAAAGCCAGGGAGAAAGGCCTTGTAAGATATCTGGGTTTTTCTGCTCATTCACAGGAAGCAGCAGTGCTGGCGATGGAAAAGTTTGATTTCGATACCATCCTGATCCCTGTTAATTTCGTTTGCTGGTTCCAGGGTAGTTTTGGTCCGGACGCCCTTGCTAAAGCAAAAGAAAAAGAAATGGGTATCCTTGCTCTGAAAGGCCTTGCATTTACCACGGTTCCTGAAGGTGAATCAAGCCCTTATGAAAAAACCTGGTATATCCCGATTGAGGATGAAACAATCAGTGATCTTGCCTTAAAGTGGACATTGTCTCAGGGTACTACAGCTGCAATTCCTCCTGGTGAATACAAGTTCTGGGACAGGGCCGTTGGTATTGCACAAAACCTGACGGAACTTACTGAAGATCAGATAATACAAATCAAAAAAACATCGGAAGGAGTTGAGCCGATATTTAAGGCTTAGAGGTCATTTGCTCGCTGAGCAAGTATCATTCAATAGTTGATTCAGTAGTTGTTTAAACGTTAGGTGTACTACTCACCCGGCGACTTCAAGTCACCGGGTGAGTAGTACACTATTGAGGCCACTGTGACAATTGTGACCATTGCAACAATTGAAACTACTGAATAAACAACGAAACAGCCATGAAAATTCTGTTTAACAGCAAATTCCTTCTTCATAATCCTGACAGTTTTGGAGAAGGGCCGTATCGCATTGCAGATTTTAAAGATACTGTAAAGGAAACTGAGCGTGATGGGGAGCAGTATATTACACTTGTGCATAGTGAGGGATACAAAGAGCAGATAAAAAAAGCGTGTATGAGTGGTGGCATTCTTGCCGAGGTAGAGCTATCTCCCCAAAGTTATGAAGCAGCTTGTCTGGCAGTCGGTTTAACGGTTCTGGCTTCGGAACAGGGTGATTTTGCTATTGTCAGACCGCCCGGGCACCATGCCAAATTTGAACGTGCCGATGGTTTCTGCCTGTTCAATAACCTTGCCATTGCAACACAAAAACTTGTACTTGAGGAAAAAAAAGTATTTATACTCGATATTGACGGGCATCATGGTGATGGCACTCAGTCAATATTTTATTCATCAGACAAAGTATTGTACTGTTCCATACACCAGAAATATATATATCCTTGGACAGGTGATATGTTTGAAACAGGAGAAGGTTCCGGAAAGGATTATACCATTAATATACCGCTATCTGCCGGAAGTAGTGATGACCAATTGTTAAATGCTGTTGATTATGCCATCGAACGTGCAGAGATGTTCAAACCTGACGTAGTTGGTGTGTCTGCCGGATTCGATGGGTATGAGAAAGACCGTTTGCTTGGTCTCAGATATACCTTGAAGGGCTATTATGAGTGTGGGTACCGGTTGGGTAAAAAATTCGGACATGTTTTTGCAGTGTTGGAAGGTGGCTATCACCGGGATATTAAACGATGTACAGACAAATTTATAGAAGGGATCCATAAAGGCAGGGGTAATGATTCATAGGAGGTGCTTATTTAAGTGATGTGAAAAAATTGAAAGGATTATTTTTTCTTATAATAGAAGTAAGATATCCTGCTTTTTACATCATCGAAAGTATAAATTTCCTTGTTTTTATGTACATCGTAATAACTCATCAGTGCAAAATCGCCAATACACATTGTTGTGTGGAAGAATAACATTGAGATATATGTATAACTGGCCACTCCATGAACGAAGATAAAACCCGCAAAGTTGAGGAGTGATATAACAACAAATGGGGATATGGCGAGTATATAAAATCCGGTTCTGCCAGTAACAAAATTATCTGCTACAGCATAAAATGCAAATTGTTTGAGCTCAGCTCCGAAGAGAATCTTTTTTGCTCCCAGCAGGATGTATACTATTCCATGTACAATTTCATGTACAGGTATAATGATGGAAAAAGAGATGATCAGCCCGTAGAAATATTGTTTTAGAATACCGAGAAATGCACGGTCATGTATGATCATTCCATAGATTAGAGAACCAATAAGAAATATAAAGCTACTGATCAGGAAAATATAGAAAAAGATCATGCTGCGGGTATTTTTCCTGGTATATGTTCGTGTAAAATCAAGAACACTGTCATAGTTCAGGACATCCAGAATTTCAAATTTCGGATTTGACTTTATATCCGTGGGAGTGTACCTCATGAAAGGCAATTTAATAAATTATTCCGGATTAACGTATCGTCCCATGAAAATGATTCCTCCGGTGGTTTTATCTGTTATGATATACAAAAAAGGATGGTCAGCAACGAACTGTATAATATCTTCTTCTATGGCAGTCTTCAATGCCATAGTCACCGCTGTGGCTGCTGCTGCTTCTGTACCGGTTTCATTGACCTCAATAAAAGCTTTATGGATTACCTCATCGATCCTGAGATCATTTTCTTCTGTCATTCCCGAAAAATCTGCATCATTGGTGAATGGCTGTTCCATTCCCATTTTATAAAGGATCTCTTTCAGATTAAATTCGCTTTCAATAGAGAACTTCGGAATTGCCATATTAATTTTATGCGGTTTCATTCCTTCATTAATAATAGTCAGTCTTTCACTGGAAAGGATCTTTCCAATGAGTTTCCACCCTTCGGTTTTTTTTGGCAGGATAATAACCATTGACATCTTTTGGCCCTTGTAAAGTAATTCGATAGCTTGCACATCATCATCTTCATAATAACCGATTTCTTTTTTCTGGTGCATGAAATCTGTTGTAACACTTTTTTCCCTGGTAATATGAAATATGGAAGGTGATGTTCGTGATTTTTCAAAAGGATGCAGCCAGTTACCATTGAACCATATAGCATTGGTGATCACCATCCTGGTTAGTTCATTCAGAATCCCCTGGGAAATCAGTTCCTTTATTTTATTATTGGTTTTCTTTTCAATCCATTGATTAATTTTCTGACGGCTTTTTTCCTGGTCAGAAGGGGTTTTGAAACTCACATTCTCAGCATTTGCCCGGTAGTATTCTTTAGCCATATCTAAAAAATCCTGGATTAACCGATAATCCTCCTGCACCCATAAGGCATTGGCTATGTTCAATTCGGTACCTTTTTCCTTGCCGGATATCAGTATACTATCTGTAAAAGCCTTGTATGCCGGATGAAATGCATCCTGATCTTCAGGAAACCAAAGTACATCAGACATTTCCCGGACTGTCTCACCACGTGCACCTGCATATGTGACAGCAAGTGCTGATGAAATACTATAGGGAGAAAAAACCAGATTGGTATTATCTTCTCCAAGCTTTTTATACAGATTGACTGTAAATTCATTATTCGCTTCAGCAATTTCTTTAACGGTTACTTTATTATTTGCAAACTTGTTGCCGGAAATCCTTTCCTTGCTTTTACAGGAAGAATTAACCGTGAGAGCTAGAATAATAAGTAAATGAATAATATTATTAAGTCCCATATCAGATTATTTTTATGATTCTTTATCTGGTGTCAAGTATATTCTTACAAATTTACTTAATCATTTTTTATATGCACTAACTGAAAATTTGATATTAAAAATATTTCCTTTATAAAATGGGGATGTATTGCAACCATATAGTTTGTACTGTAAGGGTGTGTCATAATTATTAAAATGAATTT
>CAZGOR010000250.1:0-6121 GCA_964527875.1 uncultured Bacteroides sp.
CCTGATGGAGCCATATTAGATGAGATGCAACGTGTACCCGAGCTTTTTTCTTATTTGCAGCAAATACTTGACGAGAGCAGGCAAAGAGGTCAATTCATTCTTACGGGTTCAAATAATTTTCTGTTACAGGAAAACATCTCTCAAAGCCTTGCAGGAAGGATAGCTTATCTTTATCTCTTACCCTTTGCTGCAGGAGAAATTCCCAACCATCATGCCGAAAACATTCACGAGTTATTATTCCGGGGCCTTTATCCACCTCTGTATGATCAACCAGTTGAAACGGTACAGTGGCACAACAACTATATTCGTACATATATTGAGAGGGATGTACGGCAAATAAAAAACATTACCGACTTAAGTACATTTGAACATTTTTTACGGCTATGTGCCGGAAGAATTGGCCAACTGCTTAACAAGAACAACCTTGCAATAGAAACCGGTATAGACAACAAAACAGTTTCTGCCTGGCTCAGTGTTCTTGAAAGCAGCTTTATCATCTTTCGTTTGCAGCCTCACCATAAAAACTATAACAAACGGGTAGTAAAAATGCCAAAATTGTATTTTTATGATTCAGGTTTAGTTTGTACCCTTTTGAGTATTCAGGACAGCACACAATTGATGTATCATCCGCTTGCCGGCAATATTTTTGAAAATTTCATCATGAGCGAAATGATTAAATCGCGTTACAACCAATCCCTTCCAAACAATCTTTATTTCTGGCGTGACAGTCAGGGCCATGAAATTGATATCATCATCGAAAATGCAAATGATCTGTTTCCGGTGGAGATAAAGGCCGGAAAAACAATTACGCAGGAATTTTTTAAAAATCTGATATATTGGCAACGATTAACCGGCCAATCCGGAGGAGCAGTGGTTTATTCCGGTGAAATCCGTCAAAAACGCAGCGATGGAATGAATATCATT
This sequence comes from uncultured Bacteroides sp., assembly GCA_964527875.1. GTDB lineage: Bacteria > Bacteroidota > Bacteroidia > Bacteroidales > SM23-62 > LJUQ01. The sequence continues at coordinate 925 of CAZGOR010000250.1, forward strand.
CCCTGGAAACAACTTACGGAAATAAATCTATAATGTCATCTTTCAACTGTTAATCGAATCAGAACGCCATTTTTTGCAGGCGGAATATATGTGTGAGTGTGAAGTATAGGGTGTGCCAGTAAAATATATTTCCCGGTCAGATTCAGGGATTAGATATTAAATTTTCATTGCTTAATAATTCCCGGATTGCTTTTTCCACTAACTGGTTTAATGAAATACCCAATTCAATGGATTTATAAGCAGCTTTCTTGTGTAAATCCGGATTAATCCTGACATTGAAACTGCCCTTATATGATTTTTGATGGGATTTCCCGGTTGATGCACAAATTTCCAAATAGTCATTAACTGCTTCCCGGAAAGATGATTTAAGGTCATCAACACTATTTCCTTCGAAAGTTATCAAATCATCAATTCCTTCCAGTTTACCATAAAATGCTTCATCTTCAGCACTGTAATGAACTGATCCGATGAAATCTTTGTATTTTAAAACATCTTTCATATTAATACCTGTTTTTTCAATTCCTGAATTAAATAATCAATTTGATACATTTTCAATATATTCTTCGGGTGTGGTTTATGTAACCTGATAATATGTTTACTTTTTTCATTCATAAACACCCTTCTTGAACCAGAAGTTTTTCCAGTCTTTAATTCCCGGTAGCCAAACTGATTTAAAAGGCTTGTGAGTTCACTATACCTGAAATTTTTGGGTTTGGACAATAGCCTTTTAATAAGTTTATCTTGTTTTGTCATCCATACTACAACTAAAAAACAGTTGCAATTTATACAAAACAATTGACAGAAACAAGACATTATTTAATCTACCACAATTTATCATCCCTCAATAAATTCCTCATATTGACGTAATTATTGAGTTCCTTTGAAACTATAATTCAATATTTTCGTTTAATTTATAAAAAATTATAACCGGATATTCAGATGTTGAATATCTCTTTTTAAGCCGATTGTTTATAACCGGTATCATTAATTTACAGGTTTTTAGTTATTTTAGTGGTTTTAACAGATCCTCGTACCTTGTGAAGCGTTGCACCATCATATTATTTTCTCTTATTTTATACTGTATCAGCACATTTTCGCAGCTCGATCCCCAGTTCACTCAGTTTTATTCATGTCCGTTATATCTTGCCCCCTCGTTTGCCGGTGCCACGCAGCAGCACCGGATTTCCAGCACTTACAGGAACCAGTGGCCGGGCATTCCCGGTCTTTCCGGGGCTTATGTTACTTATACTCTTGCTTACGATCATTATTTTTCCAATTTTAACAGCGGTGTGGGTGTTCTGTTGCTCAGGGACGTGGCAGGATCTGCTGATCTCAGCACGACAAATGCGGGAATACAATATTCTTACGACATCAAGGTAACAGATATCATCAGGGTCAGGCCGGGTATCCATTTCAATTATACACAACGCGGCCTTGATTTCTACAAGCTCCTGTGGGGCGACCAGATTTCTCCCACGGGGATCACTCCGACCATCATGGTCCCGACCGAAAGATCAAAGCCTGACGTAGATTTTGCCACATCCGTTCTCGGATACACCGACAGATACTGGCTGGGTGTTTCAGTGGATCACCTCCTCAGGCCCAATTATTCATTATACGGTAACGTGACCCGGCTGCCGATGAAGATCTCCGTTTTTGGTGGTGCCCAGGTGATCAAGAGAGGCCGTCTTCTCAAACCCATCGATGAAACACTCTCTTTTGCTTTTCTCTTTAAGACACAGGACAATATACACCAACTCGACCTCGGCGTTTACTGGTACAGGAATCCTCTTGTTTTCGGTTTCTGGTACCGTGGACTTCCCTTTATTCAGCAGGAGCGTCGCGGCGATGCTATCTGTTTTCTCGCCGGGTATAAGATCGAACAATTCAGCATCGGTTACAGCTACGACTTCACCATCTCCAAACTCCTTCCCGTCACTGGTGGTTCACACGAGATCGCGCTGATATGGGAGTTCGAAACCAAGCGCAAGAAGAAAAAGAAGCATATGGTGCCGTGTCCGGAGTTTTAATGGAATTTCATCCCATTCGAACTATATGGGGGGTTCTCATCTCACTTTTTATGGGGGCAGCGCTCCCATACCCCCCTTTTTATTTTTGGAGGCTTTGCCCCCAACCCCCCAGTTACTTTTTTCCTGGATGAAAAAAGTAACCAAAAAAATCACCGCTTACAAAAAATTGGCTAAAATCAGCTTATGATGCTGCTGCGCGTTACAACTCGCCTCCCGAATTCACGGGAGGCTCAGACAGTAACGCTCGCAACGCATTATGAGCTGATTTTTTAACGCCATTTTTTGTAGGCGGATTTATACGTGTGAGTGTGAGGCAATGAGTGTTTTTATAATACATTTCATGATTTTCTTTCCGGCAATTTTTTGCAGGCGGAATATATGTGTGAGTGTGAAGTATTGAGTTTGATTATGTTTCATTTTTAATTATCCTTTCGATAATTTTATTAAGTAAAATAATTGTTTAAAACCGTAATGTGGGCAGGGTGTCCACGAATGGTGCGAAATTTTGGGTTTGTGGCCATAGTTAGCGGGGGCCTGTGGGTAAACAAACCCAAAATTTGTCATTCGTGGTGCCCTTTTCTTTGATTACTTTCTTTTGGGCTCGCCCTGTGGAATTCAAAATATTGAAATGGTAATTATTCCACAGGGCAAGCAAAAGAAAGTAATTGGGGGTTGAAGTGGGCAAAGCCCCAAAAGAGGATGTGGGGCAAAGCCCTACAGGAGTTTGGGGGCGAAGCCCCCATAAATGAAAAAAAAGAATATCTTTGCATAAATCCCTGAAAAATGCAAATAAAGATAAATATCTCTATGAAAACCATATCTCTTATACTCAACGGAATCCTTATTATAGCTGTCGGTGTACTGTATTATTTCCATTTCTTTGCCGGTTCGCAAGAACCATCAAGGCAAAGACCGGATTCAATAATGGCGATCGCAGATGTTCCCATTGTATATATCAATATAGATACTTTGCTGAATAACTATGATTATTACCAGGATCTGAGGATGGAAATGGAAGATAAACAGGCAGAGCTCGAGGCACAGCTCGATTCAAAATCAAAAAGATACGAGCAGAATGCGCTCGATTATCAGAATAAAGTCAATAAAGGACTGGTTACCAGGCGTGAAGCAGCTGAACTCGAACAGAGTCTCATGCAGGAACAGCAGGACCTCCTTCAGCTGAGAGATGAACTTTCTATGCAACTGGCTGAGGAAGAGCAGGTAAGGAACAGACGGCTGATCCATAATATCATGGAATACCTGAAAGATTATAATAAAGATTATAATTACCAGTTCATATTCAGTAACAGTTTTGGAGATAACATGCTGTTTGCCAGCGACAGCCTGAATATCACATATTCCGTGCTTGAAGGGATCAATAAAAGATACCGCGAAGAACAAAAAGCAGCAAACAAATAATGGCTTTTGCCGACCACTATCTTGCGCGACATGCCGTAACCGATAAAATCAACACGCCCCCGGCAAAAGACCTCAGGCAAATCATTGTCATACCCTGTCTTGATGAACCGGCACTGGTTCAGTCACTTGAATCATTATGGTCATGCGAGCGCCCGTCCTGTGCTGTCGAGGTGATTATTGTGATCAACTCTGCCGATAATGCCCCCGACGAGATCCTTGCAAGTAACACGGAAACTCTTCAGAAAGCCAGGCAATGGATAAGAGACCATCATGAATCACGGTTCATGTTCCATATCATTTACGAACCATCCATGCCGGCCAGGTATGCAGGTCCCGGGCTGGCCAGGAAAACAGGTATGGACCAGGCTGTCCTCAGGTTCAACATGCTGGACAATCCCCATGGGACCATCATCTCATTCGATGCTGACACAACATGCAGGCCCGATTACCTGAAAGAAATTGAATCCTGCTTTTCAGAGGATCAGGATATAAATGGCTGTACGGTCTATTTCGAACATCCTGTTGAGGGAAAACAATATGCTGACCCGGTTTACAGGGCAATAGCCGAATATGAACTCCACCTGAGGTATTATATCGAAGCCATAAGGCATACCGGTTTCCCGCATGCCTGTCATACCATCGGCTCGGCATTCTGTGTATCTGCATCTGCATATGTCAGTCAGGGCGGCATGAACAAACGTAAGGCAGGTGAGGATTTTTACTTCCTTCAGAAAACTATTCCCTCCGGACGCTTTACAGAGATCAATACAACCTGTGTTTATCCATCCCCAAGGCCTTCAGGAAGGGTACCCTTCGGGACAGGTGCCGTGGTAAAAAAATATGTCGAAGGCCGGATCAAAGGTGTAGATACCTATCATCCGGATGCTTTTTACGGACTAACGGTGTTATTTGCCAGACCTTCTGCATGGTTCAGAATGAATCCGGCTGATATTAAAAAATCCTTCAATGACCTGCCGGAAACAGTAAGGGAATTTGCCGGGCATGAATTTCAGAATAAGATTATTGAGATCAACAACAACTGTTCCAGTCCGGAATCCTTCACCAAACGGTTCTGGCACTGGTTCAACATGTTCAAAATAATGAAATACCTGAATTTTGTGCATCAAAAGCACTTCACAAAAACCCCCGTGAGGGAAGCTACCGCAATGTTCCTGGAAAGAAGGGGATACGCGTCTTACAGAGAAACGAATGTTTTAGAATTATTGCAATTCTTCAGGAGACTTCAAAGGGAAAGATAATTACTCCTCATCCACAATCACAAATACCTCCTCATCCTCCTTATGCATATAATACTGTTCTCTTGCAAATCTTTCAAGATTATCATTATCAGTTCTTAACTGATCCAGCCGCGTGGAATCTTCTTTTATTTTTTCAATATAATATAACCTCTGTTTTTCCATTTCATTCACGGCTCTCAGATATTTCACTCTGTCAATCAGGTTGTTACGATCGAAAAATAACAGCCATATAAATAAAACAAGGAGGGTCAGGATGTATTTATTCCTGATTATCCGCAGTAATATCCTTAATACACGTTTCATACAAATTCAAATGAATGAAAAAAAAGCGTCGGTTCGTCGGTTAATATTGGTTTTTTATTAAATGCTAGTGTGGATTTTTCAACACGTCGAATATTGGTATATTGGTATATTGGTATATTGGTATATTGGTATATTGGTGTATTGGTGTATTGGTGTATTGGTGTATTGGTGTATTGGTGTATTGGT
>CAZGOR010000251.1:0-6114 GCA_964527875.1 uncultured Bacteroides sp.
TGATCGGAAACTTAGTTACAATAAAAAATGTTAAAACCGTAAACAGGGAATGGATGCATTTTGGGGCTTTCCTCGATGCAAAGGGAGAATTTTTCGATACGGTCCATTTTCCCCGCTCATTGAAAGACTATCCATTCAGAGGCTATGGCGTGTACTTGATACTCGGTAAAGTTGAGGAAGAGATGGGATTCCCAAGCCTCACGGTTGAGAAGATGGCAAAGTTGCCGGTGAAGCAGGATCCGAGGTATTGATTAGTCAGAGCATGACTCCGAGTCATGCCCTAACTGAGCAGGTAATTACCTGTTATATTTTGCAAAATATTCATCAATCTCAGGTCTTAATTCTATGCCAATTCTTTCAAAAATATCAAGTAAAATTTGGTATGCACCATCTCCTCCTAAGAAATCCCAAAACTCTTCAGCAACTTTTAATTCATGTTGTAAATCGAGCATCCCAAGCATCGTCCAACGAGTATATGAATTTGCCATTTTTAGTACATTGTAACTTCCCGCTTACATTTTATTAAACTTAACATTCTTCATCCTTACTGTTTGACAAACAACTTTAATAGCTTCTATTTCCGAAGGTTTATCTATAGTTGATTTTACTATTAAATATTATCCATAATATCCTGAATAACTTTATAAGCTTCAGTACTTAGGTTGCCAGCATATTTGTGATTACAACAATTGAAAGCTACATAATTTAATTTAGTTGAAATCTGATTAAAACGCTTACTACAAAGTTTATTCTTAGATTTTGTATAAAAAGGATTGGATATACGTTTTGGATAATATTCTTATAAACCAATAATGTATCTTAATTCTTTTAAATTCATTTCCGCAGAGTACAAATCTCCAATTGCTTCTGGGTTAATATGATTGTATCTATCTTTATATTGTGAAAATGAACCTAATATTTGTACAAACTTTCTAAAATCATTAGAAATAATATACAAACCTACACTACTGTAATCAATTAATGTAGTCAATCGACCTACACCAGGCCAAATTCCTGTTGATATTTCAACTTCAAAAGCATTTTCTGGAATAAAATTGTTATTCTTCTCACGAAACCAAATTACATCTATTTTTCTTAATAACTCATAATCAGAGAATTGTAGTTCAGGACAATTATTCAAACTACTAATTTCAGCCAATATCTTTTCATTAAATTTTTTGCTTTTATCTGGACAAAATGTTTTAAATCCACGAAAATTACCAAGCTCAATCAAACGTCCTTGAATAACTGCATGTATACTTTCTTCAACAGTATTTACTGGTTCAGATGTGATATATGGTTCAAGCAATAATTCCCAAGAATGTATAAATTCAGAACAGTCCAAACGATTATTTTTCCCAGCTAGGACAATATTCAGATCCTTATCAATGTTAATTTTATACTCTCCATTTCTATCATGACTTATCTGAGGTAAATATGAAAAAAATAATTTTGCAGGAATTATTACAGTTCTTTCAACTGATCCACAAATAAAAGCAATGAAAGGATTATCTAAGTTGTTTATTTCTTCGACCGTTAGATAATTTAGTCCGAAGAAATATCTTCGATTTCCCTCTGATGATGCTCTTAATAACACATTTGCTTCAGCAATTTTATATGTGCGTGATTTTAATACTTTAACTATTTCTATATTAGCTTGGAGTTCACTTGCTTTCTGTAAGAAATCATTAACCAATATTTCTGAAGAAGAAATTCCCATAATTATGATGCTTCAGTTTCTTCCGCGTCAAATGCTTTATTAAACGTAGCTTCAATTTCTAATATTTCAAAATTATATTCTTTTTTATCAATCTCACTAGAAATATCAGAAATATCACCGGTGAACACTTCTGAAAATTCTTTTGCATCTTCAGAATTATCTGCATTTATAGTTATAATATATGATTTTGTTAATGTGACTTTGAAAGTTTTCATTTTAGAGTAATATTTAAATTAAGGATATCTACTTACCAATTGAGGAATAAACTTGCCTTTATATGGATGTAGTCTGTGAACATGTTTTGTCGTTTCAGCTTCTTTATATTGATCAAATGACAAAGCCCAGTTTAAATCTTCACCGAGTTGGTCCTTCCATGAGATTTCCCGGGTCCCATTATATGATTTATAATATTTAATAAGCTCATCTTTAGAGACTTTTGTACAACCATCATCACCATACTTTTTTATCCGCCCATATTGAATAAGATAGGTAATATTTGATGTCGTTACATTTTTACCCAAATAATTGCTTGCCCATCTGCTGGCTTCTTTTATAGAAAGTAATTCAGCCATTTTTTTTGTTTTTTAAATAATTAACTTTTTCCTCTGCAACTTTTAATACTTCAATATCCACATTTTCGTCGATAATTTTATATGCTATAGAATCACTTAAGAACTCATTAAATAATTTTTTTTCATCAATCTTAAAGAACCGGGCAATTTGTTTAATAAATTCTTTCGATGGTTTTCTGTCATTGCGTTCAATCTTGGCTATTAAGGAAGAATCAATGTGTAACTTGGAAGATAAATCTCTTAGGGACATTTTTTTTTCCTCCCTAAGTTTTCTGAGATGTTCACCAAAAGTGTTCATATATTATCTCCAAAAAATGTGGACAATTTTAGTCCAAATATAAAAATATTTTAAATCATGGACAAATTTTGTCCACAATTTTATTAACATTTTTATTAACTATTGAAAATAACATCTCTTATTTCTATAAAAAGGATTTCCAGCAGTGATCAATAAATTCACATTTGAGTTTAGCAAGGAATTTTGCACAGAGGGATTCATTGATTGGAAAAAGCTTGTAAAATATAGTTCATCGATTACTAGAGTTTAAAATGACCGGGTGTGGAGTTATATTTCCAACCTTGATACATGTAAAATCCCTTTTATTTTTGCAATTCTCCTGATCAGCACATCCAGGTGGCTGGTATCCTTGACAAACAGAGTGATTGTCCCTTCAAACATGCCTTCGTCCGAATCGACTTTGACGGACCTCATATTCACTTTCATATCCTTTGAAATAACATCTGAGATCCTACTCAGGATGCCGATATCATCGACACCTGTAATGCGGATTGTGGCAGGAAGGTAGATCTGTTTTTCCGTATCGGACCATTGTACTTTCACTACCCGGTAACCATATCTGGAGATCAGCCGTGCAGCATTGGGGCAGTTGATCCTGTGAATAGTAATGCCTCCACCTACAGTGACAAATCCGAAAATCTCATCACCATATATCGGATTACAGCACTTTGCCAGCTTGAAAACCATCTTGTCAAGCTTATTATCGATAACCAGGTAATCGTCATGTTTTAAGCCGGGAGAAATGATTTTATCGACCAATTGTTCATCGATCTTGTCAGCCTGTTTTGTTTCTGCCGGCTTATCTCTGGCTGTGAGGAGTTCTTTGATATCGAGCGGATCAATTTTTTCAGTTGCGATTTTGTAATACAGATCGGTTGCCGTCTTAAATTTATAATGGAGCAGTATTGTATTTATGTTCTGATCTTCAAATTCAATCTTCCAGTTCCTGAATCTTCTTTTAAGGATCTCCTTACCGCTTTCTGCCCGGGCCAGTTTTTGTTCCTGCAATGCCTGTCTGATCTTTGTTCTGGCTTTAGTGGTAATCACGAACTGTAGCCAGTCCTGTTTTGGTTTTTGTGATTTTGAAGTGATGATTTCAACTTTATCGCCATTATTCATAACATGTCTGATAGGTACACTTTTCCCATTAACTTTAGCACCCACACATGAAGAACCGACATCGGAATGAATATCAAATGCAAAATCAAGCACAGTGGCACCGGCAGGAAACTTTTTCAGATCACCTTTCGGTGTAAATACAAATATTTCTTTATTATAAAGGCTGATTTTGAAATCATCGATAATATCAACGGCGTCGGGTTCCGGATTTTCAAGAACTTCCCGCACCTTGCTGAACCAATGTTCAAGTTCCTGTTCCCTTCCCCCATCCTTATATTTCCAGTGAGCAGCCAGTCCTTTTTCGGCAATTTCATTCATCCGTTCCGACCTGATCTGTATTTCAACCCATTTGCCGCCGGGAACTACAACTGTTGTATGCAAGGCTTCGTACCCGTTTGATTTGGGTATCGAAAGCCAGTCGCGCAGCCTGTTTGGATTTGGCTGATAGAAATCCGTTACGATTGAATAAACCTTCCAGCAGTCGGCTTTCTCATTTTTTGGTATGCTTTTAATGACAGCCCTGATGGCAAAAAGATCATATATCTCTTCGAAATCCACACCCTGGCGTTTCATTTTTGACCAGATTGAATAGATTGACTTCGTACGACCTCTTATTTCTGCATCTATTCCCCGGATATTCAATTCTTCTTTGAGTGGTTTGATGAACTCCCTTATGAAACGGTCCCTGGAAGCTTTCGTTTCCTGAATTTTATCAGCCACATAACGGTACGTTTTATAATCTGTAAACTTAAGCGTAAGATCTTCCATCTCGGTTTTTATATTATATAAACCAAGTCTGTGAGCCAGAGGAGCATATATATAAAGGATTTCTGATGAGATCCTGAGTTGTTCAGTCCTGTCAAGATGATCGAGATTCCTCATGTAATATAGCCGGTCAGCTAATTTTACCATGATAACCCTGATATCGCTCGAAAGAGTAACAAGAAGATTGCGGAATTTTTCCCCCTGGTCGGTAGACTTAAATGTATCGATCCCGGAAATTTTGCTTAATCCTTCAATAATCTCAATGATCTTGTCCGGGAACTCGTTCCGTATATCTGAAGATTTGATCGTGCCATCCGCAACAAAATCAAACAGCAGTGCACTGACAACCGAATACAGGCCCAGTCCCATCTCCTCAGCAACGATCCGGGCAACACCGAGAGAATGAAATATGGTCAGTTCACCAAGTTTTTTCTGCCGGATTGTGCAGGCATCAAGAGACAGCAGATAGGCTTTCTTCAGAAGCTGCATTTCCTCCTTTTCAAGATTCGAACCGGCAACCCTGACAAGCCCCCGGTATTTGCTAAGGACCCGTTTATCTTTCAGAAGTTCGTTTTTATCTTCTGCCATCCATTACAACTTTATCGGGAAATGGATTTAAAGCGCAAAGAAATGAATTATTAGCAAAACATAATTCAATAATCGGTATTTTATGCCAGGTCACTGTTATGGCATTTCAATTTGGTAATAATTTTACCAATATGATCACTCTTAAATACGGAGTATTGAACGGTGTTCCGGGTAGTTTCTAAAACACCTTTTGGGAAACGGGTGAAATAGTTTACATCGTTAAAATTAATACTGATGATCCCGGGATTTATATTGTTGATCCCAATAATTGCGATGCAAATAAATGGATTTTGAATACTCACCGGGTGACTTGGAGTCACCCGGTGAGTTAGTCTTTTTATCTGAATGAGATTCCCAGGCCTGCAGTAGCTACAGAATAATTTGCATACGTATAATCAACATGAAGCGTAATAACTGTAAATTTGAAGCGCATACCTACATTTATCCTCGGCTTGGTTGTTCCTCCATCCTGGTTTTTAATCTCGATATCAAAGGGATCGGTCACTATATCGTCATCCGTTACGATCACATCACCAAAATAAGGATCGGCAGTATTTGTTTCAATGGTAGGAACAGGATAATCACCATTCAGGTTCAGATTAGCTTTGGTGATACCGATACCTGCACCGCCATAAAAGCAAACAACAGGTAAATTGACACCGAAAAGCAGATTAGCTGTATGTCCCTGGAACTGTAAATCAATATTCTGTGTATTCCAGTCAGCTGAAGTAGTCAGATCGTGATCTACTCCGAGCATTTGAGGTGTGACAGCATCCAGGTTGGAATGAAAGTTCAGCTTTGTGTATCCATACATTACAGCCATTTGTAATACAGGGACTCTTTTTATGAATGGTATCCACTGTTTAAGATCATGCTTCACACCGATTCCCCAGAGGTCAATTGAATTGGCTTTATTTTTACCATATTTGAAAGTAGGCATGTACCGTCCCATAATCTCTGTTCCTTTGATAAGTCCCACTCCTGCATTGATCATTGGTGACGGGAACATATTCGTTCCTGAACCGCCGGGAAGATCATACCTGACAACCTCC
>CAZGOR010000252.1:0-6079 GCA_964527875.1 uncultured Bacteroides sp.
CTCTATTAGACCGGCTTCCACCCACAAATTCAACATCCTTGCATTTTTCTTTAAGTATTTCCACTACTTCCTCATTTTCAATGATCTTTACATCCGGGTGATAAACTGAATAAGCTGCACCTGTAGTAATGCCCGAAGTGAATACTGTGTATATCCTCGTCTTTTCACCTTGATCATTCTGTGATTTTTGACCAGAACTGACACTCATATCTTCAACACCAACACTGATATGATTATCACTTGGGCCTTTTGTTCTTGATTGTGCTACAATATTATCAGGAACAAACATAAACACTGCAACAATTGCAGCAATAATTCCAAGAGTTATCTTCCTTGAAGAAACTGCTTTTTTTTCTGATTTTTTTTCCATAATTAATTAAATTTTAATATTTACATTCTAAATTTCAACAAGTTATTTATAAATTAGTTTATTCTTATTTTTATAAAAATTTCTCATTTTCAAATACTTATAAATCTCCCGTGAAATTTCATATCTTTCAATCAAATTTTAGTATTTAAGTGCCGGAGAATTAAATATTTGCTTTTAAGTATATTGAAAAAACAAATATTTAATTGTTCTCCGAAATATTTACCTGGACAGGAAACCCTAATTAGAATTTAAAAATCTAAATTGAAATTTTTGAACCGGAGTTTATTTGGTATTTGCACAAAGGTTATTCAATTACGGAAATTTGTATTAAATACGCTATTTGAATATTTATGTGCTAGATTTTGTTCTGTCACTCATCAAAAATAATGACCATCTTCACTTTTGAATTCGCATTTAACAAAATCCTAAATACCTCTGTTCTTTGGAAGAAATTCCCAACTTCCATTAGATTTTTAATCAATAGTAATTCTTCCTCTATCTGCTCATCATTTCTGAAAAGCGCTATTCCTTTTACTGGTTAGTTGGGAATTTCTTTTATTTAATTTTTTTTGCTGCAGGTACTAATTAATATCCTGTGTTTTGTTCAAGAACATCTGGCTGCAGATCAAGTTGATCTTGTGGAATAGGCTGGTATTTATCAGTTTCATTAAAAACTGCACCTTTCATCATATCCCTAATTTTTGCATCAGCAGCAGCAAAATCATTCAGGGTTTCAGCCATAGGCATAGAATTCAGATCTGCAGGGAGATCATCCCAACGGCGAAGGTCGAAGAAACGTCTTCCTTCGGTAGCAAACTCAAGACGTTGTTCCCATTGAACAGCTCTCATTGCCTCTGCTTGATCGGCAAATGGACCATAAAGACCAATTAAATAATTGGCAGCAGGTTGTGTCCAGTCAACATCGCCACCAACCCCATAATCAGCATCGGTAGTACCTTCTCCCCATGGATAGGCCGTCGTAGGAAGTTCATAAATTAAAACTCTACCCATCACAACATCGTTATCTGCCCTGTCGCGTATCATATTCACATAGGTACGGGCTGTTTCCAGATCGCCTTCATAAGCGGCAACCTCGGCCCTCCATAACAGAACGTGACTATAACGCAGATAACGGTAATTGTTTGCACAAACACCCTTCATCCATCCTGTGTTAGTAGAAAGGGTAAAGCGTTCCGATTTTTTAAGGAAGGGTTTTGGACACATCACATATGCCCCACCATCTCTTTGACTGCGAATCCAGTCGCGGCCGCGGTTAATACCCCAGTCCTTGAACGGAATTCCCCTGCGGGTTACAGTCCAGTCAAGACGCGGATCAAGTAAATGGTCAGTGGGAACAAATGTTTCAGCCGATGCAATATTATAATCATGTGCAAGATCAACATCGTTGAATGTATCAAACATTGGGAATCCATTTGCATCCACTTTATATGAATTGACAAGCGTTTGCGTTGGCTGGTGGAATCCACAGCACATATTGATATCAGAAACATAAGGCGCATTCAAACCTATGCCCATTTCGCCATTAAGTGAGGCACTGATATCATTCACAGCTGCCTGAATCTCGAAAATCGATTCAGCATTGTTGTTGGTTTCAATCTGGAAGTTGTCGATAAATTTGGTCATCAGGGTATACTTACCACTATTAATGATATTATCGAGTAACGGCTTTGCCTCTGTATATCTCAATTCCTCCAGATATGCCCTGGCAGCCAGTGCCATGGCAGCATATTTTGTTGGCCGTCCAACTTCTGACTGTGTTTCAGGAAGGTTTTCCCAGGCAAATTGCAAGTCACTAACGATATGATTACATACAGCTCCTTCCGGATTTACATTTGAAACCAATGCTGGATCTTCATCTTCTTCAGTTATAATTGGAATTCTATCACCAAAAACCATCCAGGCTTCAAAATTGCCAAGTGCCCTGAGGAACCTTGCTTCAGCCCTGTATTTATTTGCAGTTGCAGCCGAAATAGTTCCTTCTTCTTGTTCCGAAGCATCTATAATTCTTAAAATTATATTGGCACGGTTAACGACCCCACCGATATATACTCTCCATTTGTCTCCGGGGTAATTATTGATACTCTGAACTTCCCAGCGTTCAATTTCGTTAATGGGGATTTGGTCTCCAAACTCACTTCCTTTAGCGGCATCGTCAGATGCAACCGATCCAAAAGTCCAATTCTGGATAGATGCTCCCCAGGTAACACCACTAGCAGCACCATCATGACCGTCTATAATACCATAAAGACCAATTAGCAGGGCATTTATTCCATTCTCGTCGTAAAATATATTTTCCGATGTAGCACCCCAGGGTTCTTTTGTCAAAAAATCTTCCGAACATGAATAAAACATGGCCGATAAAAATATTGTGACCATTATTATTGATAACTTTTTCATAATGTTCATCTTTTTAATTGTTAATATTCGATTCATAATTTATAATCCCAAATTTATACCGAACAGGATCTGACGAGGTGTAGGCCATGCACCCTGATCCAATCCCTTCGAACTACCAGATGATCTAACCTCAGGGTCGAGTCCGCTATATTTGGTAAGGGTAAATAAATTGGTAACTTGCGCGTAAAGACGTAAGCTACGAATATTTAATCTGCTCAGGAAGTTATTTGGAACAGAATAATCCAACCTCATCGTTTTAAGCCTCAGGAAAGAAGCATCCTCCACAAAATGAGTGGAAGCCTGTTGAGAATTGTTGTCATAGTCAAACATAGGGAGCGTGGCATCCTCGTTGTTATCCAGATAAGGGCTGCCCCAGGATTCATAAAGTGCATTGTGGCTTAATCCTCCGTAAAACATACCATAATCAATCCAGCGTCTCACATAGTTGACCATTTCATTGCCATAACTTCCGTAGAAGAACATGTTCAGGTTGAAATTACCATAGCCAAGATCTATATTAAGGCCACCTGTAAAGTCAGGGTGCGGATTTCCGATATAAGTCATATCATCGGCAGTTATAACACCATCTTTTGCATCCGGAACACCGTCACCGTCAGTATCGACAGTAAGCTGATCTTTGTATTTGAAGTGTCCGGGTTGGTTATATGTTCCATCTGCACCTATAGCTGTAGGCCATGCATCGGCTTCAGCCTGGGTCTGGAAGATTCCCTCAACTTCATAACCATAGAATTCTGGAAAAGCGGTTCCGACCGCAGCACGTGTATAATTTATTTGACGAAGGCTGCCAGCTATAATCTCTTCTTCGACATCTTCCGATAGTTTCACGATTTCATTTTTATAATGGCTGAATGTGGCTTTAACGCCATACCTGAATTTACCCCCAAAGGCTTGATCAGCATAACCCAATTCAACGTCAACACCAGTATTTTTCATTTCGCCGATGTTAACGTACGGAGCAGTTGCAAGTCCCACAACATCAGGTATCCTCAATCTGTAAAGCATATCGGTAGTATTTCTTTGCCAGACATCAAAAGCAAAGTTCAGCTTATTATTCATCACTGCGCCATCTACTCCGAAGTTCAATGTTTCGGTAGCTTCCCATGTTACATTTTTGTTGCCAAGGTCATCTGGCATGAAGCCGATAATTGTAATTGTATTTGTTCCACCGATATCATATGCAGCCCGGTGAGAATGCGTAGCAAAAGTTGTATATGAGTTATAATTACCAATCCTGTCATTTCCGGAGAGCCCCCAGCCAATTCTCAATTTCAGAAGGTCCAGCCAAGCTCTTGTCGCAGCCATAAAACTTTCCCGTGAAACAGCCCATGCGAACGATGCAGCAGGAAAGTTTCCATAACGGTTCTCTTCACTGAAACGAGAAGAGCCATCACGTCTTACAGTCACTTCCAGAAAATATCTATCCATCAGGTCGTAGTTGACACGTCCAAAAAGTGAGAACAGTGCCCATTCTGACCCCCCTCCGGAATTATCTTTGTTTAACTCACCCGAACTAAGCTGCATGTAAAGAGGATCTATTGAAAAATACTCGTCCCTGCTTGCACTCATATTTTCGTATATACTTTCAATAGCTTCTGTACCCAATATAACATTTACTGTGTGAACATCAGCAAATGTCTCATTGTAGGTCAGTGTATTAGACCAGTTCCATTGAAATGAATTGCTTCGGCTTTCACTGTACCCTTCTACTTCGTTTGATACATAATATTCCCAGGACGGAAGCCTATAACTTTTAGAAAGTCCCTGGTCATAATTATATCCAAGCAAACTCTTTAATTTAAATCTATCCAATACAGTAATTTCGCCAAACACACTACCAATAATCCTGTATCCTCTTGAGTCTGCTAGCCTACCACGATAGAGATTTGCAACCGCATTTTCTCCATTCCCCATTTCAGGGGCTACTGAACCTGCAAAATGGCCCAATTCGCCCGAAATATCATAAACAGGAACAATGGGTTGTAACCGATAAGCATCTGAAATAGCCGATCCCTCAGAATTATCACCCGATAGACCAGACCTTTTACTGTAACTAACTTGTAAAGTCTCTCCAACTTTTAACCATTCCGCCATATTGGCGTCAGAATTCATCCTGAAAGAATATCTTTTAAAATTGGTATATTTCAGCAGACCGTCTTCGTCGAGGTAATTTCCTGAGAAGGCATACGTTGCATTTTGACCGCCTCCTGTAACAGAAAGGTCATACTCCTGAATAACGCCATATTGGTAAATTTCATCATACCAGTCAGTCCCTTCTTTATTAGCTTTAAAAATCAAATGATCAGGATAACTATACAGTGACGGGTCTGTACCCGGGTCACCTTCCATAGCACCGGCAGGTAATATATAATCCGGGATTACCGGAGTGGATCCTGAGCCGAATTGTGCATGTGCTGGTGCAACCCCTCTGTTATCATATGACAACCACACTGCTTCGGCATACTCCTGCGTATTCAGCATGTCATACTGATTGATAGCATGGGTAACCCCGCTCTTAACTCTAAGATTAACTGAGGGCCTCTGGTTTGTACTGCCCCGTTTTGTTGTAATAATCACCACACCGTTTGCTCCCCTGGTACCGTAAATAGCAGCAGATGAAGCATCTTTCAGAATCGAGATAGATTCAATATCGCCGGGATTTAAATCGTTACCAGGGCCAGCCGGGACACCATCGATAATGTATAAGGGATCGGGGTCATTAATGGTTCCAATACCACGGATACGTATCGTTGAACTGGCGCCGGGTATGTGTGCCGATTGAATATCAACCCCCGATACATGCCCCTGAATCCGGCCCATAACAGTCGGTTCCGTGGATATCTCCATTTTGTCTTCAGAAACCGTAGAAACAGCACCGGTTAATTGTTCTTTCAAACGAGTACCGTAACCAGTAACAACAACATCCCCAAGTGCCGTAACCTCAATAACCATTGTAACATTAATCTCGTTCCGGTTACCAACTATTATTTCCTGAGTTTGGGTGCCAACAAAAGAAAATACCAGAATAGCTTCAGGTCCATCCACTTCAATACTATATTTTCCATCAACACCGGTTAACGTACCGATTGTTGTTTCCTTAATAACAACAGCTACTCCAGGCAAAGGTTCCCCGTTTTCATCTACAACAGTACCGGTAATTGTACGAGGTTGCAATTTAAGTTTAGCTTCTGCAAGATATTCACCAGGTGATAATACTATTTGCCGGTCAATGAGAACATAGTCCACATTCGAGCCGGCAAAAAGGCCATTAAG
>CAZGOR010000253.1:0-457 GCA_964527875.1 uncultured Bacteroides sp.
TTCATGCCCTTTTCCTGCAACCAGGATTATATCACCTTTCTCTGCAAGCATAAAAGCTGTTTTAATGGCTTCTTTGCGGTCAGTGATAGACAGCACTTTGCCGGCCAGCTGGTTATCAATACCATTTTTCATTTCACTGATAATCTCTTCCGGCACCTCACCACGGGGGTTATCAGAAGTAAGAATAACTTTGTTGCTGTTCAGTGCAGCAACTTTTCCCATCAACGGACGCTTCATACGGTCTCTGTCACCCCCTGCACCCACAACCGTAATAATTTTCCGGTCTCCCTTTATAATTCTGTTGATAGTTAACAGTACATTTTCAAGAGCATCCGGAGTATGCGCATAATCAACTATGGCAGTCACCTCCCTGTCAGAAATAATGATTTCAGCACGGCCATTTACTGACTTCAAAGTACTCAGGATGGCCAGAACCTTATCGTCCTTCTGACCTAAA
>CAZGOR010000253.1:467-6076 GCA_964527875.1 uncultured Bacteroides sp.
TATACTGCAAGAATATTATATGCATTGAATTCACCTATTAGGTAGATCCACATTTCATGTTCTCCAATCTTCATTAAGGTACCATCTATATGGGTTTCCAGAACCCTGCACTTATAATCCGACACAGATTTCAACGAATACGTATGTACCGCTGCTTCTGTATTCTGAACCATTATCCGTCCATTCTTATCATCAATATTGATCAACGCAAATGCTGTCTCCGGAAGCTTATCAAAAAATCTTTTTTTGGTTAACAGGTATTCCCTGAAATCTTTATGGTAATCGAGGTGCTCATGTGTGATATTGGTAAACACACCACCTTTGAAATTCAAACCTTCAATTCTTTTTTGACTGATCGCATGGGAACTAACCTCCATAAAACAATATTCACAGCCTGAAGCCACCATTCGTGATAACAGATCATTTATACTTACCGCATCCGGTGTGGTGTGCGTTGATGTCACCGGTTCATCCTGAATACAATTTTGGATTGTGGAGATCAGGCCTGCAGCATACCCCATTTTACGGAATAGCTGATGAAGCAAGGTGACAATTGTAGTTTTACCATTTGTTCCGGTCACCCCTATAAGCATTATTTTTCCTGATGGTGCGGAATAAAAATTTGATGCAGCAATCCCAAGAGCCCGTGCAGAATCCCTGACTCTTATATAAGTGATACCTTCCTGAAGACCGTCAGGCAGGTTTTCACAAATCACTGCTGTACAACCTCCTTTAATAGCACTCTCTATAAATTTATGCCCGTCTGTTTTTGTCCCTTTAACAGCTACAAACAGGTTTCCTGGAGATATCCTGCGTGAATCAAAACAAATGCCGGAAATAGTGAGGTCACTCTTCCCTTTCACTTCCAGCAATTCAATGCCTTCCAGTATGTCCTTTAGTCTTTTCAAAATGATTGCATAGAAATTTTTTAACCATTTTAACCACAGAGTAAACAGAGATTACACAGAGCACACAGAGTAGCACCAGGTTTATCATAACACCTCTGTGATCTCTGTAGATTCTCTTTGTTCTCTGTGGTTAAACAGATATCCATTCAAAATAATTTTTATAACTGACTCATTGTCAATACAATTCTGTCTCCTTCTCTGATTACTGAACCGGGTTGAAGAGATTGTTCCAACACTTTACCTCTTCCTCTGACCTCCACTACAAGCCCTTTACTTTCCAGCAGGTATAATGCATCCTTTAAACCCATCTCCTTAACATTCGGCACGTGTATCCTGTCAATTCTCAAATCATTGATACTTATCAGGTCATCTTTTTTAATTGTAGCAACCCAGTCGTTTTCAAACGACCCGGGTGCAGACGGTACGCCGAGATGCTTTAATACAATATTCAGCTCATTGACATCTCCATGTTTTGTATAAGGTATCTCAGCCAGGAAATTATGATCATGGTTCACAGCATCCTGCATCTCAAGACTTGTGGCATACACCTTATTGGCAATTTCGCTAAAAACCGGGCCGGCAACCAGATTACCATAATAACCTGAGCTGCTGGGTGAATTCACGACCACGATACATGAATATTTTGGATTTTCAGCCGGGAAATAGCCAACAAAAGAAGCCTGATAGCTTATCTTTGAATCCAGCTTATACCCGTATTTCTCATTTGCTATCTGTGCTGTACCCGTTTTACCTGAAATTTTGAAAGTCTCATTCTTCAGGTTCATAGCTGTACCATTTTCCACCACACCTTCAAGCATTGTTTTTGCCAGCTCCAGTGTCTCTTTCGAACAAACCGAAGGATCAATAACTTCAGTGGGAAATGTCTTTATATTTTTTCCGTAACTGCTGATCTGCTTAACAAATTTTGGTTTGATCATTGAACCATTATTGGCTATAGCATTGTAAAAAGCCAAAACCTGCAACGGTGTCAGCCTTACCTCGTATCCGTGAGACATCATCGGAAGCGATATTCCCGACCAGTATTCATCTCCGGGGTACTGTATATGCGGATTTCCTTCGCCTTTTATTACAATACCCAGAGGTTCATTGAGATGCATCCTGTAGAGCCTGTCAACAAATTTTTCCTCCCGGCCTTTATAATGAGAATAAATAATCTTTGATATACCTACATTTGACGATACTTCAAAGGCGCTTTCCACACTGATTTTGCCATATCCACCCTCTCTGGTGTCCCTGACAATCTGATCATAATATTTCACAGTCCCGTTTCCCGTATCAACCGTATCATCTAACTCAATATACCCATCCTCCAGTGCAGCAATCAGTGACATTAACTTAAATGTGGAACCCGGTTCAGTACTCTCGGCTATGGCATAATTGTATGTTTCACTATAATTACCATGTATGTCCCTTTGAAGATTAACGATTGCCTTCACTTCTCCCGTTTTAACCTCCATCAGTACAGCACAACCATGATGGGCCTGATGGTTCTTTAACTGGTTCAACAATGCATTTTCGGCAACATCCTGGATATCAATATCAATTGTAGTTATAACATCATACCCGTCCATTGGTTCAACTTCATTCCTGTCGCTTACAGGGATCCAGATATTACCGGCTGTTTTCTGCATCAGGCGAATACCTGTAATACCTGCCAGATAATGGTCATAAGCACCTTCAATACCAACAATATTACCTGATTTTCCTTCACTCAGATATCCGATTGTACGGGATGCAAGCATCTGGTGTGGCCTGATACGCCTGTTTTTCTGAATAACAATAAATCCACCCTTATACCTGCCAAGCCGGAAAATCGGAAACTCCTTCATCTCCTGTAATTGCTGATGACTCACATGCCGCTTGATCAGGTAATAACGTTCACCCTCTCTTCTCGCATTGATTAATTTCTGCTTATACTGGTATGCTGACTGATCCCTGAACATTTTTGACAAGCACAAGGCAAGTGAATCGATACCATCATGAAATACCTCCTCCTCCAATGCATTACTCAGCAGATCCATCCTGATCTCATAAAATGGGACAGAAGTCGACAACAGTCTCTTTCCATCATTCGAATAAATATCTCCACGGTTTGGCTCAATTGACTCATATTTCATGGTAAGCTCCTGTGCCTTCTGCCTGAGTTCTTCTCCTTGTACAAATTGTAAATGAAGTATCCTCCCAATAATCAACAGGGCAAATAGTAATGCACCGAGATATATACCTATTAATCTGACTACTATGACCTGTTTGACAGACATTTATCTTTTCCTTTTTGTTTTCTTTTTAACAATTTTGACTGGTGGTTCCTGCGGATATTTTAAATCCAGGTTTTTCTGCTCCACAAGCCTGGCCACCTGGGATTGGTTACTCAAATATTCCAGTTCAGATGCTGTAGAAATTGCTTTTGCCCGGAGCTCCTTCAGTTCAGTCTGAAGCCTCAGTGATTGCCGGATAATCTTTTCAGCATGGTAACGGTTACCGATATAAAATACCAACAACAACGTCAGGAACAATATGTATGGCAGATGGTTTACAACGATCTCTCTTGTAAGCAGACTGCCATCAAGGATATCCCTTAATCTGGCCTTACGGATCTCTTTTTCCTCTTGTTTCTGGTCGGTAAACTCAATATTTCTTTTTCCGGTTTCAGACATTTTATATTTTTTCTGCGATTCTCAGTTTTGCACTCCTGGCCCGCAGATTCTGATGTATTTCATCATCACCGGGCACAATTATGTTCTTATTAACCTGACGATAAACCAGTTGCGGATGACCATAAAAGTCTTTCTCAAGTATGCCCTCCACATTCCCTGTACGGAACATATTCTTCACCAGTCTATCTTCGACAGAGTGATATGTAATGACACAAAACCGGGCTCCTTTTTTGAGCAGCCCGGTTATCTGTTCCAGCATTTCGATTAGCGCATTGACTTCATCATTTACTTCAATCCTTAATGCCTGGAAAACCTTTGCAAGATATTTCTGCTGATAATGAGCCGGTAAACATTCACTGATCCCTCTTAACAGGTCATCAACCCTTTCAACCGGGCTTTCGTCCCTGGCTTTTATGATCAGTTTACTTAACTTCATGGCATTTTTAATCTCGCCATATTCCCTGAAAACCTTTACCAGCTCTTCTTCTTTATATTTATTCAGGACATCACGGGCAGTCAGTTCGGCTTCAGGATTCATCCGCATGTCGAGTATACTGTTAAACCTGAATGAAAAACCCCTTTCAGGCATGTCAAGATGCCACGATGATACACCTAAATCTGCAAGAGCACCATCTACCTGGCTGATACCATAAAATTTCAGCCAGTTCCTTACAAATCTAAAATTGCTCCTGATAAACTGGAATTTCTCATCTTCTACCACGTTCTTCTCAGCATCAGGATCCTGATCAAAAGCAATTAAACGGCCTTCCTCAAGTCTCTTTAAAATTTCCTTTGAATGCCCCCCGCCACCGAAAGTCATATCAACATAAATTCCTTCGTGCCGCACTTTTAACCCCTCTATGCTTTCTTTTAGCAATACTGGTTGATGGTAATTCATTCGCTTTCAGTATCATTAAAAGCACCCCCCAGGATTTTTTCGGCCATGATCGCGAAATCCGATGGCATCCGGCTTGCATCTTCATATTTTTCACCTGCCCAAATTTCAATCTTCCCCGATTGCCCTGCCATAATCACTTCTCTTCTGATCCCTGCATATTCAGCCAGCCGCTTCGGAATTAACATCCGGTTATTTGAATCCGGTATAATCTCAGCTGCCCCATGGTAAAACATCCGTAGAAACCTGGCATGTTCCTTATTAAAAGGATTTGTCCTCCCCCTGATGATCTTATCCTGTCTTTCCCACTCTTCTATCGGATATAATACCAGGCACTTCTCAAATACATCAGGCTTAACCACAAATCTTTCCCGCGATCCCTGTGGCAACTGCTTCTTGAATGCCGCAGGAATCATAACCCTTCCCTTCTCATCAACTTTGCAGGAATATTCTCCTATAAATGTGATCATACCTTGGTTTTAAGGTTAAAATGTAAAAATAAATAAAAAAATACCACTTTTTACCACTTTCCACCATTTTTTACCACATTGTTAATAACTTTCTCCATTTTATTTGTTTTTTTCGGAATATTGATGATGGTAAAGATGACATGCTTATTACCTCAAATTTTCATGTATCTCCTCCCGGAAAGGGTAATAAGAATTACCTTTAAATACAGTTTCCCGCGGATTAACGCGGATTCCTGCCTACTGGCAAGTAAACGCTGATTTACGCTGAAAAATAAACCGTCAATCATTAATCTGCGGAAATTTGCGTAAAGATTTGCGGTAATCTGCGAGAACCTGAATTATGGAATGCTCCGATAAGAGAAAGAATATCCGGAGATTTAATTAAAATTTTATTATTTTGTCTCCTCACAAAACAATAAGTTATCATTACCAATGGAAGAAACCGGTCCGCGGCAGGAGGAATTGAGAGATAATGTCAGAGAAGTCTTCCGGAGTAAAAATCCTCGCATGGCAAAAATTTTGCCCGGATTTGCATACCGGTACATTGAACGTATTGTACACCAGGACTACATTAATGATTTTCTGCGCCAGCACGGTGAAAAGAGGGGGCTCGACTTTATCCATGCAGTTCTTGATGAGTTCAATGTCCGCATCACCA
>CAZGOR010000254.1:0-6072 GCA_964527875.1 uncultured Bacteroides sp.
GGGATCACCCCATCTTGCGGCCGGTGGACGAGTAATAATGAATTCATTGAAGGGATGTCCTTCAGTCCTGATTGGTGCAGTCTGTTCAGTAGCAAAATACCCTGGTCCTATACCGTTAACCTGAATATTATATCTCGCCCATTCTGTTGCCATGTTCTTTGTAAGCATTTTCAAACCTCCTTTTGCAGCAGCATACGCCGCGACACTGTTTCGTCCCAGTTCACTCATCATTGAACACATATTGATAATTTTTCCGGATTTCTGTGGCAGCATAAATGCCTGAACCACGTTTTTTGACATAATGAACGGACCTGTAAGATCAACATCCAGAACTTTCTGCCATTCCTCCAGGTTCAATTCCAGCATAGGTATCCGTTTAATAATGCCGGCATTATTCACAAGAATATCAACTGGTCCGACCTCCTTGCCGATCTTTTTAAGATATTCTTTAACGGATTTTTCATCTGTGACGTCAAACAAATACCCTTTAACATCAATACCTTTTTCGGTATAATATTTAATTGCATTTTCAAGCCTCGGAGGAGTGATACCATTAATGACTATTTTCGCTCCGGCTTCGGCCAGCCCGGCAGCAATAGCCATTCCCAGTCCATGAGTACCCCCTGTAATAAATGCGGTTTTACCAGTAAGATCGAATAGTGGATGTGACATAATTGATTTCGGATTTCGGATTTCGGATTTCGGATTTCGGATTTTGGATTTCGGATTTTGGTCTTCAGAATTCGGATCTCGATTCTGTAGTCCCTGACTGCCAGTCGGGTGTCAACCTACTTCAGCTCTGTAGGTTCTGCACTATCCATATCGGAATAGTCGAGATTTTCTCCGGCCATACCCCAGATGAATGAATAATTACTTGTCCCTGAAGCTGAATGTATCGACCATGGCGGAGATATCACAGCTTCTTCATTTGCCAGCCAGATATGCCGTGTTTCTTCAGGTTCTCCCATATAATGACAGATAGATTGTCCTTCGGGAACATCAAAATAAAAATATGCCTCCATTCTTCTCGAATGCACATGAGCAGGCATGGTATTCCATACACTTCCTGTTTGAAGTTCAGTGATACCCATTTGTACCTGGCATGTATCCACTACACTGCTTACAATCAGTTTATTAATCTTTCTCGCATTGGATGACTCAAGAGAACCAAGTTCAACTACTTCTGCATCAGCCAGGCTTACTTTTGATACCGGGAATTTCTTATGAGCAGGTGCGGAATTGAAATAAAAATGTGCAGGATCATCTTTATCTGCCGATTTAAATTTAACGACCCTAGTCCCCCTGCCAACATATATAGCTTCCTTTTTCTTTATTTCAAACAAATTCCCTTCAATTTCAATAATCCCCGGACCACCAATATTGATAATACCAATCTCACGCCGTTCCAGAAAATAATCAGCTTTTAAAGGATCGATCGCTTCCAGCAATACAGGATCTCCAGCAGGCACAACACCTCCTACTATCAGCCTGTCATAATGGGAATAGACCATTTTCAATTGCTCTGCAACCATCAGATCCCTTACCAGGAAATCATGTCGTATCCTGCTTGTATCATATTTTTTAAAATCCACAGGATTTGTTGCATAACGTACTTCGTAATTTACTGCCATGATTTTTGTAATTTAATGCGCTATAAAGTTAGTCTTAAATAACATTTATAAAAAAAATTTTTTATTAGTGTGTCCAGTAAATTTGCGAAATGTTTGCTACGCAAACATTCGCGAGCGGTATGTGCCTGCCTGCATCGCCTTTGCGTAGCCGCTCCGGCGGAGCAAGGCCGGCAGGCAGGTCTGTGACATCGCGGGAGCGAGCAATTGGTGAATTAGTGAATTAGTCAATTGGTAAATACGTAATTTAAACAATCAAATGCATGTTACAATTTCGACAACTGAAACACAAAAATAAATGGTTAAATGGCTAAATGGTTTAAAATATAATCAATGAAGTTTAACAATTTATTAATTAATAACGACGAGATCCCGATACGCTTTGCTATCGGGATCAATTCGACTTCGCATTTTTTCATTTCGCCTCCGGCTCATGAAAATGCAGTCTCATTGATTTAACAATTTACTACGATGAAATTCGGATATTTTGACGACAAAAACAGGGAATATGTGATTACCACACCACAAACTCCCTGGCCATGGATTAACTATCTGGGGAATCATGATTTTTTTTCAATCATCTCAAATACTTCCGGGGGATATAGTTTTTACAAGGATGCACGGTTAAGAAGGATCACCAGGTACAGATACAATAATGTACCACCAGACACCGGTGGAAAATATTTTTATATCAATGACGGTGAGATCATCTGGTCGCCGGGATGGAAACCTGTCAGGGCAGAACTTGAATTTTACGAATGCAGGCACGGATTGGGTTACACAAAGATTACCGGGATGAAAAACAATTTAAAATCAGAGGTTTTACATTTCGTGCCCCTGGATTTTACAGGGGAAGTTCAGCTCGTGACTTTACAAAACCTGAGCAAACAGGTAAAATCCTTCAGTCTTTTTTCTTTCGTAGAATGGTGTTTATGGAATGCCCTTGATGATCAGACAAATTTCCAGCGAAACTTGTCCACGGGTGAAGTTGAAATAGATGGGTCGGCCTTATATCACAAAACGGAATACCGGGAGCGCAGAAAACATTATGCTTTCTACTGGGTAAATGAAAAAATATCGGGATTTGACACCGACCGGGACACTTTTTTAGGATTGTACAATGGTATAGATCATCCGGATGTTGTGAAAAACGGCCGGTCAGAAAAAACCAGGGCCCACGGATGGTCACCCATTGCATCTCATCAACTGGATATAACGCTTCGGCCTGAAGAAAAAAAGCAACTTGTATTTATCCTTGGCTATATCGAAAATGAACCTGACAAAAAATGGGAATCCCCGGGGATTATCAATAAAACAAAAGCAAGAGAAATGATAAAACGGATGGGTAATCCGGAACAGGTATCGGCTGCGTTTAGTGAACTTAAAAGATGGTGGGATAACCTGCTTTCGCATTACTCAATCGAATCACAAGATGATAAACTGGACAGGCTTGTAAATATCTGGAACCAGTACCAGTGTATTATAACATATCATATGTCAAGAAGTGCCTCTTTATTTGAATCCGGAATTGGCAGGGGTATAGGTTTCAGGGATTCCAACCAGGATCTTGTCGGATACGTTCATATGATGCCTGAAGAAGCAAGACAACGTATCATAGACCTGGCTTCAACACAATTTGAAGATGGGGGAGCTTACCACCAGTACCAACCACTCACAAAAAAAGGTAACGCAGATACCGGTGGGAATTTTAATGACGACCCGTTATGGCTTATCTTCGCTACCATAAACTATATCAAGGAAACAGGTGATTTTTCCATTCTCGAAGAGCCGGTTCCGTTTGATAATAAACCGGATAATCCCGCATCCCTGTTTGAACATTTAAAGAGATCATTCTATCATGTGATCAACAATACGGGAGAACATGGTTTGCCTCTGATCGGCAGGGCCGACTGGAACGACTGTCTGAATCTGAATTGTTTTTCTGATAATCCGGACGAATCATTCCAAACAACAGAAAACAGGGAAGGTGGAAGAGCAGAATCTTTAATGATCGCCGGCATGTTTGTGCTTTATGGCAATGATTTTGTAAATCTCTGTAAGTTGCTGGATAAGCACACGGAAGCAAAAGAAGCAGCATCACATATTCAGAAAATGGTAAGTGCAATCGATACCCATGGCTGGGATGGAGAATGGTTTATCAGGGCTTATGATCACTTTGGACGAAAAATCGGCTCTAAAGAAAACAAAGAGGGAAAAATCTTCATTGAATCCCAGGGATATTGCGTGATGGCTGGTATCGGAACAGAAGATGGCAGGGCCATGAAGGCATTAGATTCAGTAAAAAAGCATCTTGACTGTGATTTTGGAATTGTATTAAATAATCCTGCTTTCACTGAATATTTAATTCATATGGGAGAAATAACATCATATCCTCCCGGCTACAAGGAAAATGCCGGCATCTTCTGTCATAACAACCCATGGATAATGATTGCAGAAACGCTTCTCGGGAATGGAAACCAGGCATTTGAATATTATCGCAAGATAGCTCCTTCCTACCTTGAAGAAATCAGTGACCTTCATAAAACAGAACCTTATGTTTATTCTCAAATGATTGCAGGAAAGGATGCATATCTTCCGGGTGAAGCAAAAAACTCCTGGCTGACCGGAACAGCAGCATGGAATTTTTTTGCGATCAGTCAGTATATACTCGGTATCCGTCCAGATTATGACGGACTTATCATTGATCCCTGCATCCCAACAGATTGGAACGAATTGAAAATAACACGCAAATTCAGGAATAAAACTTTCAGGATTCATATTCAGAATCCTTCACATGTTTCCAGAGGAATAAAGAATTTAATCGTAAATGAACAATCAGTTGAAGGAAATTGTGTACCCTTGGAATTGGCGAAAGAAGAGAATGATGTAACGGTTGTATTAGGTTAACGTATAGGAATATAGGTTGTCGGTTGTAGGAAGTAGGCTAAGGTTAAGGCTGAGGCTGAGGAATAAAAAGTGTGAATGTGTGAAAGTTCTGCCGCCTGTCCCGACCTGTCGGGAATTGTCAATCGGCAGTCATATCCGTTAGGTGAGAATCGGTTAGTCAACCCGGTTGTTAACCGGGGCAATTGGTTCCTGGTTCCAAAAAAACTTCATCTGTTTGAGTCGAGTGCGAAATTTCGGGATGAGTGTTAGTTGAGTGCAAAAAGTATATTTATATCACAGAAGAAACTGACAAACGAATTGAGAAAACTCACAGAAATGAGTCCTGATTCTTCTGAAACAAAATGATCATTGTAAATTGCAACATAATAATGCAATTTTCACAGTAAAAGAAATTATCTTTTTATTTTTGAATTTTTAACCATTTTAATCATTATTTTATCACTTTTCATCAGAACCAATAAATGACCAGTACTTTCAAATATACCTTTAAGATAATCCCATTTATCATCATTATTATATTTCATACTTCCTGCATAAAACAGGAAAAACATAAAATATTAAAACTGGCACATGGCCTTGATCCCACACATCCTGTCCATAAAGGAATGGAATTTATGGCCAAAGTCCTTGATGAAAAGTCGAATGGCAAGCTCACCCTCCAGATTTATCCCAGTGAACAGTTAGGGTCGGAGCGTCAGTGTGTAGAATTATTACAGATCGGAAGTCTTGCCATGACAAAGGTTTCTGCCTCAGTGATGGAAGGTTTTGCTCCCAAATATAAAGTTCTCAGCTTACCTTATATTTTTAAAAGCAAAGAACATACTTTCAGTGTTTTGGATGGTGAAATTGGCCGCGAGTTATTACTTTCCGGTGAAAAATATTGGTTGAGAGGTTTAACCTTTTATGATGCCGGTAGCAGAAGCTTTTATTCAAAAGACAGTCCTATACTCACTCCGGATGACCTGAGCGGATTAAAAATCAGGGTCATGAAAAGTCCAACTGCTGTCAATATGATCAGGGCAATGGGCGGATCACCGACACCTATATCCTGGGGGGAATTATACACTGCCCTGCAGGGAGGTGTTGTTGATGGCGCAGAAAATAACCCACCAAGTTTTTATACCTCTCATCATTATGAAGTATGTAAATATTATAGTCTGGATGAGCATACAACAATCCCGGATGTGCTGTTGATCAGTACAGTTATCTGGGATCAACTAACCACTGAAGAACAGGATTGGCTTCAGGAAGCCGCTGATGAATCAAAGAAACACCAGCGTATCCTGTGGGCTGAATCAGAAAAAGAATCACTTGAATCTGTTCAGGAAGCAGGAGTCGAGATATTCTATCCCGATAAAGAGCTTTTTGCTGAAAAAGTAACAAGCCTTTACGATGATTATAAATCGGATCAGGAAATATGGGATCTTATCCAGAGAATTCTGGCACAAGAATAAATGTTTTGGAATGATGGAACAATAAGTAAATTGGTATATTGGTGAATTGGTGAATTGGTGAATTGGTGAATTGGTGAATTGGT
>CAZGOR010000255.1:0-6056 GCA_964527875.1 uncultured Bacteroides sp.
CAGCCGATGAAAAAACCGAAGTTGACATAGTTAAAGAAACAGCAAAAGTTGCCCGGCAACAAGCTGACACCGGTAAGGCAAAACATAAAAAAAATAGAAAGGTTCAGCAGAAGAAAAAAGAAAAAAAGGATTTGAAGAAATTAAAAAAAGTCCTTAAAGAAGCAAAGGCAAAGAAGAAAAAAATTGCTAAAGATCTTGAGAAAGCTAAAGCAAAGAAGGCGGGCAAAAAGAAGATCAAAAAACTCAAAGATCTTTCTGCTAAGGCAACCAGGAAAGTAAAAAAGAGCAAAAAAGCTTTAAAAAAAAATTAAGAAATAATTTTGAAGTATGCATTTTTATAATGGATCAAATTTTTAAATAATGTCACACCTGATTGTGAAAGATATTATCCACAGTGAAAAAGGAATTATTTGTAAAATATATAAATAAACTTTACAGAGAATACAATACCCAATTCAAGCTTGCAGTGAAAGGGGCCAAGGAGGAACCTGTTCATGATCTCAGGGTTCTGATTAAACGATTTAATGCATTGTTTGCTTTTCTGGATGAAACCGGGATTTATAAAAAGAATTCCCAGCTTTTTTTTAATCAGTTGAGACAATTTTTTAAATCTGCGGGGAATCTAAGAGATATTCAGGTCAAGAAATCTCTGGTCATGAACTACAGGAATGTAAATGAACTGGAACTTCAGGAATATGAGAATTATCTCATAGATATAGAAAATACTGCTAAGACAGGTTTTTTTAATAAGTCATCAAATTATCCCAAATCAGCACAGGCTCAGGCAAAAAAAACAATTATTACAGCTATTCAATCATTCAAACAGGAAGAACTTTCCAGCCAGGCAAAATCTTATATTTTAAAACGCCTGAGAATCATTGAAAAATATCTTTTTAAGAACAATATAAACAAATACCTGCATAAAATACGCAGGATACTTAAAGAACTACGTTACTTCATTGAGATAGCGCAATATTGCACAGATCCCAATCCGATGGAGGAAGTTGATTTTAATGAGATAAAAGAAATTGAAGATATACTTGGCAGCTGGAATGACCGTTCCGTTCTGTGTAAAGACCTGAAAAGATACAACAGGTATAAGCAAAAATTAAGTGCAGGCTCATCAAATCCTGATATTTCAAGGTTATTGATAATTATTGAGGATGATATGAAAAATATGGTGTCGGATGTCAGGCCCCGTCTTTTAAAACTAATGTATCATCTTAAGTATTTAATGTTGTAGATTTGAAGAAGAGACTGTCTAAAAAGTAGTATAAACCACAGAGTCCACAGAGTTTTCACAGAGTCCGCAGAGAAGTAACTTTCTTAATATCAAACCTCTGTGAACTCTGTTTAATCTCTGTTTCCTCTGTGGTTAAATGTTTTAATAGACTTTTTAGACAGCCTCTAAATACTATTATAGAAGTTCTTTTATCTTGAGAATCCTTCCCACACCAAGTTCTACGAAATGATCCCCATAATTATTTTTAAATAATTCCAGTGTTTTATCACCGCTGCAATGAGTGGGTCCGGCATATTCAACACCGATCTCCCTGAATTCTCCAATAATCTCATTTATTTTGTTCTCACCAGTGCGGATCAGATGAAATCCTCCCATGACAAGCAGGATATTGTCTTCTGATATTGCTGCAGATTTTCTGACAATATCAATAATCCCGGGATGTGCACATCCGGTAAGAACAACTGAACCTTCATCTGTATCAATTATGAGAGATTGTTCAATGATCTGGGTCCCCATTTCTCCGGTGCTCCGCACTCCTTTTATGATTTCCATTGGTCCGCTAACTTCAGTGATCTCTGCTCCTTTATTTTTAATCATTTTTTTAAAATTATCCGGAAAGGAAGCCGGGCAATATACTTGTACTTCACTATTCTTATCGAGGAAAAGTTCCATCCCACCCGTGTGATCCTGATGGATGTGGGAAAAAATGACGATATCAACGTCTGCAGGGTCTTTTTCCATTTTCTCCATGTTTGATAAAAGTATTTTACCCTTGGTACCGGTATCAAAAAGGATGGTTTTGTCAAATCCCTCAATCAGACAGGAAAATCCCCAGTCACTTTCAAGATCTTGATTATAAATATAATTGTCGTAAAGAATGGTAAAAGTGAGATCAGTTGTAGTGCTATTCATGTCGGAGTAGTATACAGGTTCAGACGATGTAAAAATACACCCTGATATAACCAGGATTGCAGTTAATAATGTGTGTTTCATGATTTAATGATTTTATGAATGACTCTAATACTCTTTTTAAAGTTAATGTATTATGATGGAACAACAAAATATTTTCAAGATTGTTAGTAGTGAGGGTATGACTTCAAGTCATGTCCTCACTATCAAGTTTCAGGCCAAATTTATCTGCTCTAGATTTATTTATTAATACTTTCCCTGATTTAGATCTATATTCCCGATAGGATGAGAACGCCCATTCTTCAGGGCGGAATACAAATCCATGATGAACAGGGTTGTTATGAATATAATTAAAACATACCTGGGGATAAGATTTATCAGGATCATCGATATGTATTTGAGTAATACCATTGCTGGTGTACCAGGAAGGGGAAATACCATTCTGATTTGTTAAATTAACTGCTTTTGTGTATTTGCGAAAGATTGAACCGGTTCGCCCGCGTTCCTTATTGATACCTCGTGTATATGAGCGAAGCATTATTCCGATAGAATCATTTAGACTGACGGAATTAACACTCGCACTCGCACTCAGGGTATGACTTATAGTCATGCCCTGAGTGACTAAAGTCATCCGATGAGTGTCATGAACAAACAGCATCAAATGAAAATGATTCGGCATCAGACACCAGGCCAGAATATCCGCATAGGGAAGGATGTACAACCTAATTTTTTTGATGAAATATTCGTAATTCCTTCTTGAAAAAAAGATTAGTTGTCTATTATTTCCCTGATTAAAAACATGATAGATATTTCCTTTTTCAAAGTCCATAGGTATAGTTTTTCTAATCACTGCGATTGATTTAAATTCATTCGCAGCGTCATTTTAAAATTAATCCCGGCCAGGTGAATTAGTCTCTATATCTTTATGACATTTTTATAAATTTATCGTAATTAAATCTTGGTTTTTTTACTCAGGGCATGACTTTCAGTCATGCCCTGAGTATATTTTTTTCGAAAAAAATGATATTTCCTATACGATATTTCAGCATTTTTGTCATTAAGGGATAGAAACCCTTAAAATTTTAAAAAATGAGACGTTACATCGAACAATTAATCGAGGATCTCAGAAAAGCAAGAAATTATGACGATCCTCCTGAAATGATGGAAGATTTTCTTATTTGCCAGACTGAAGAGGCAGAAGATAAGGTTGCAGATGTTGAGGAGTATTTGAATGGACCAAGGCAACCATTATCACAAATTCTTGGTATTGAAAAGGAAAAATTACCTCCACCTGAACGGTTATCTGATGAACAGGCTGAAGTTCTTGCCGGTGAAATGGAAAAATTATGGAGACATTTTCGTTTTTACCCTTCCTATCCGGATGATAATTTCCCGGGAAAAGTCAGATACCGACTTCTGAGAGATAGCTGGGACATTGACCAGATTCGTTTATCGACAGGTGCAATTGGTGTGGAGTTTTGCTACTATGATGAAGAAAATTGTCCGTTACCCGGATATTGCAAGACCTGTGAAAGATTGAAAAAGGAATATGATGAGGTGAATGATTCACTAAAAAAGACAGGGGAAGAGCCTGAAACAGATCAATCAGTTGACCGGGATTTGAATCCGGAATTTCGCAAAAAAGTGGAAAAGGCTAAAGAATTAATGAAAACGATGCCCATTAAAGAGGAATATATATCAGGCATTTACAATTATTGCGACCGCTGGTGCGAGAAATGTGACTTTAAAACTCGTTGCCTGAATTATGCCATGGGGAAAGAAATGCATGATGACAACGAAGATATGGACATTAACAATAAAGCATTCTGGGATCAACTTTCAGTTATTTTCAGGGCCACGTTTGAGTTTTTGGCTGAAAAAGCAGAAGAGATGGGAATAGATCTAGATGTGGAAGATGAGGGAGAAGAATTAAAAGAAGAGACAGATGAAGAAGCCATCAAAAACAATCCGCTGATTGCTTTGGCATATGAATATTCCATGAAAGGACACAAGTGGTTTGAAGATAACAGGGAAAGCTTGAAAAAAGCCATGACGAATATTTCGGCTGTGAATGAGAATGATCTTATCAATCTTAAAGATGCCATTGAGATAATCCAATGGTATAATTTCTTTATCTATGTGAAGCTAAGGCGTGCTATGAGTTCACTTCGGGAGGACGAAGAAGATCCGGAACTGGCAGAAATGATGGCCGGTCATACGAACGGAACTGCAAAAATTGCACTGATTGCAACCGACCGGTCGATTGGAGCTTTTGGTTTCCTGCTGGAGAATATGAGGGATAAGGAAGATGAGATCCTGGAGTTCTTGGCAATGCTGGGGAAGATCAGGAATATGACGGAAAAGATTTTTCCAAATGCCAGGTCATTTAAACGGCCCGGGTTTGATGAATAGTTAAACTGACTGGGTGACTCCAAGTCACCCGGTCAGTGCTTTTTATACCTTCCTCAATTTCCATTTCCCTCTTCTGAAAAATAGCAGTGCCACAACAGACATGGTTGATTCTGCAGTGATAATGGCGATATACACTCCTTTTTCCTCATATCCCATGATCATTGCCAGCAGGTAGGCCAGGGGAATCTCAAACAGCCAGAAGCAGAAAAAATTGATGATTGTTGGCGTACCTGTATCACCTGCACCATTGAATGCCTGGACCATAACCATTCCGAGGGCATATAAAACGAAACCATAGCTGATGATCCTTAGACAAACAGCCCCACTTTTAATGACAGCAGGATCATTGATGAAAAACCTGATAAAAACTGAAGGAAAAGAAATAAAGATCAGTGCTATGATTCCAAGGAATATCATGTTGACTTTCCCTGTATACCAGACTGATTTTTGTGCCCTGTCAGGTTTTCCTGCACCCAGGTTCTGGCCGACCAGTGTTGCAGTTGCATTGCTTAATCCCCAGGATGGAAGTAAGATGAAAACGATTACACGGATAGCAATGGTATACCCGGCAACGACCTCGCTGCCAAATTCTGCAATAATACGTACCAGACCAATCCAGCTTATGGTAGCAATAAGGGACTGGCCAATTCCACCTAATGAGAGACGGATGAGCCGGAATAACACATTTAACCGGATATGCAGGTGGCGGAAAACCAGTTTAACCCTGCTCTTCCCTTTAAATAGTAAATAAAACTGATAGATGACTGCAAGTCCGCGACCGGTATTTGTTGCAATAGCAGCCCCCTGAACACCTAATTCCGGGAAAGGGCCAATGCCAAAGATCAGGCATGGATCGAGTATGATATTCACAATGTTTGCCAGCCAGAGAACCCTCATTGAAATGGCTGCATCCCCGGCACTTCTGAATATTGCATTGATTATGAACAGTAACATGATGATACCATTCCCACCCAGCATGATCGCTGTGTACATGAAGTTTTCGGTCACTATTTTACTTTCTGCTCCCATCAGGGTGAGCAGTTTTGATGCAAATAATGCTCCGGGAATGGAAATGAATATGGATACAAATACTCCGGTCATGATAGCCTGGAAGGCAGTTACTGAGGCACCTTCAGGATTCTTCTCACCAATACGGCGTGAAACCATTGCAGTTGTCCCTACTGCCAGCCCCATCCCAATGGAATAGACAATTGTCATGATTGATTCGGTAATGCCAACCGTAGCCACTGCATCAGCACCTAATTTTGAAACGAAAAAGATATCCACAATTGCAAATACAGATTCCATGACCATTTCAAGAACCATTGGAACGGAAAGGAGAAAGACAGCACGCCCAAGTTTACCGTTTGTAAAATCCTGCTCTGTACCGGCAATGGCTTCAATCATGTCATGCCAGATATTGCTGATCTTCCTTTTCAGTGTTAGATATTGTTGAGATGAATACATTACTAAAAGGTATATGAAAAGAATT